>JAAYXD010000082.1 GCA_012516065.1 Clostridiaceae bacterium | reverse complement strand
TTTAAGATGGGTGGATTTTTTTAATAGAATTTTTTATAAATGGTTTAATTTTTTAAGATTATTTTTATTTTACGTTCCTCATGTATTCGCTTGGAGAAAGACCTGTGACCTCTTTGAATACCTTGCAAAAATATTTTGTGTCGTTGTAGCCCGTTATTCTTGCCACATCATATATTTTCATGCTGTTATCCTTAAGAAGGCTGGCAGCAACGTCAATTCTATAATTTCTCATATAGGTGGAAAAATTTACTCCCATATCCCTGTGGAAAAGATAACTGAAATATTCCGGAGTAATTCGAAGCCGCATGGCAAGTTCTTCCTGTGTAAGTTTTGCTGCATATTCCTTTTCGATAATTCCTAAAGCTTTCTGTACGCACGGGTGAATATTCTTCCTTGACGGAGGTTGTTTCTTTACAGGCATTTTGCTGCCAAACGATTGTTCGGCTTTTTTCAGTACAGCTTCAATATCTTCAAGAATTACAGGCTTTACAATATATTCGGTGACGCCGAAAGATACAGCGGTCCTTGCATATTCAAAATTCTCATATGCACTGATGATAACAAATTTTGTATCAATTTGCTCTTCTCTCACCATTTTTATGAGTTCCAAACCATTGAGTAAAGGCATTTGAATATCTGTAAACACCAAATCGGGCTTTAGTTTTCGTATTAATTCAAAGCCCCTGCGCCCATCTGCCGCCTGTGCAATAACTTCATAATCTCCCTCTATCATTTGTATTAATGAGACAATCCCTCTTCGTGCACGATTTTCGTCTTCAATTACTACAATGCGCATGTTGATATTCACCTTCCGAAAAGATTTAGAGGGAAACCATACCAAAGGCTACATAAAAATGTCTTTACTTTTATTATAAATATTTTATTGTCTAATTCAAGAACTTATTAAATGATAAGCCAAGGGGACGGCAAACCGTCCCCTGTCGCATCTGCATCATCTATTCCGTCAAAATCAGGTTGCAATCGAATACGACATTATATCCATCGAACATGTAACTAAGATAGGCCTTATATTTATTCCCGTTCCAGTAAATTACCTTGTCGATGGAATCGTCGCCCTCCTTCCAGCCTTTATTCACGTAGGATTCTATGTATTCCAGGACATCGTCTTCGGAAAGTCCGCTGTATTCGAAGATTATAAAGTATGCCTTGGAATCTCCGTATGTTTCTACTTCGCCGATCATTGTGCCTTTTGCCGGCGGCACGATTTCGTCAGGTATTTCGCCGTAAGGCCAATCGCCCTGTTCATCGACATACACAGTGATCTTCAGCAAGTTCTTTTTACTGAACTGGAAATAAATGGACATATTCTCTTTCTGGGCGTAATCACTTTCGGTATACCACCCGTTGTCTTCCAAAAGCTCCAGGTATTCATTCAAATCATCTTCACTGGTATTCTCTATATAGATTGTGTATCCTCCTTCATCCTCAAAGGAATTAATCACTTCCCCCTTTGTGTATTCCGGAATCTCGCCCGGAATTTTATCAGCCGGCCATCCTTTACGGCCAAGCAGGTTGCCGAAAAGGTTCATTATATCTTCCATCTGCGATAGTCCGGCGGTTCCCGACGCGTCCGTACCTGAATCCGGAGAAATTACCAGGCCCGAAGAAGTCGTGGAACCCGAAGAAGTCGTGGATTCTGAAGAAGTTGAAGAACCCGAAGAATCGGAAGAATCAGAAGAATCCGCCGGTTCCGAAGAACCTCCGGGCTCTGAATAATCCTCCCAATCTTCGCCTTTTCTGTCACCCGGCAGGCCTCCTTTCGGTACGCCAACCATAACCGCGTCCCATTTTCCAATTCCGCCGAAAGTAATTTGGGCTCCATTCTTATTTACAGATATGTAAAATAGCTGCATACGCGTTCCTCCGCCTCCTCCCCGCTGCTGCGCATCAGGAAGAACGTTTGGGCCCAAAATGCCGAAATCAAAATTACCTTCCCCACTCATATCCATAGACCCAAAACATTGCAGAAATTCCCCCACATCAACAGTCGGATCGCCTGGACGCAGTTCGGTGGGGATGTTCGCTTTACCTGAAGGATCGCTTGTAAGAAGAAATTCCATATCTCCGGTAAGGGTAAGCTTTAAATCGCCATACGCCACCATTTCCACTTCTTTCGGCACTATACCCTCTTTCATTTTTCCGGTAATCGTGATCACAGGCTTTCCGTAATACCTGCCGGTGATCTTGCCGCTCCTGTTTACAGCCGTCAGCCTCATATTGGCTTTAAATTCCCAGATTTCATCATCTTTTATCATCGTGAATTCCTTTGCGGGTCCATTTGCGACAAAACGCCACTCTTCCCATTCACCGCCGCTTTTTGTATTCTTCCTCGTGCCGGAACCCTTTTTCCCAACTCCGATGATGCTGAAATGGTTCAGCTCCGCTGTCACATAACTTATTCCGTCCTCGCGTACTATTTCGCTGTCCACCTCGTAACCAACACTTTCTCCGTCATCATATACCACAATGCACGCGGATTCGGGCAGGTCGGTTTCCACCGCGAGGGCAACAAAAACAGGCATCGAAGGCTGGATTGTCTTCCCCCCGTGTACGGCTTTCAGTTCATAAAAAACAGATAATTTTTCTCCTTTCAATCCTTTGTCATTAGACAGCGGAGTTATCGAAACATTTGTCCCGGCGGGGAAAACCCCGGGTATCGCTACAACTGTGGCTGTCGTTCCTCCTGATTCAACTTTGAAATGTGCCCCCTCTGTATCCGTTACCGTGGTGCTTTGCATATTCGAAGTATCCAGTGATATGGAATTCTTTTTTAGTTTCGTATTCCCTTTGCAGCCTGTGAATAATAATATAACAATGAGCAATAACGCAATAACATAAAACGAAAGCTTCTTCATAAGAAGGCGCTCCTTTCTGTTATAAATGGTGGATCTGCACGGATTTATCCCCTTTTGGCAAGGAGCCCGGATCAAAACACAAAAACCACCCAATCATATTCTATTACCTTGTCGGTTGAATTTATAGTTCGAATATAATTATAAATAATAAGAAAAGTGTTAGACAGAGGCCAGCCTTTACCTTGATTTCATAGATTTCGGTAATGTTCTTTTCCATTGACAGCTTTTTGATGGATATACGGTAAATAATAAAAATTCCCGGGTATACAATAACGAAACAGCTAACCGGCATATTGTACCAATCAGCTGTTTTTGATTTGGCAAATGGTCAAACGATTAATACTATGGTTTGATCCCTCATCAACGCGGCTCTCTCAAGTGGATTGTACGGGTCTACCTATTCGGGTAGGGGCTCGCATCCGTGAGGGAAACAGGATTAGACCAGAACGGAAATCTTCGGGAATATGCATGAGGTTAAGTGGATTTTCCTTGTATTATTGCCATAAAATATAAGGCAAGATATTGAATTATTGAAGCATATGTACTATGATGATTACATGTATAATGCCAAATTTTGATAATAGGATGCAGTATCATGTCTTTGCTCTATAGTGTAAAGTCCGTGTTTGTGCGGAAGTGATCGTGCTACGGATTCCAAATACGGCGAGGCGCATTCAAATCACAAGCGTGACTTTACTTTATCAAAACTTGTGCGTTTTGTTTACCGAAAGAAGGTGTTTATGTGATCCTATATTGTGAAAAATGCCAGTTCACTTTTGAGGGTAAACAATGTCCCTCTTGCGGTAGAAAAAAAGTTAGAGAACCACTTCCAGATGATCTTTGTTTTCTTTGTGAGAAACAGATAACATGGGGTGAAATGTTACAAGAAACCTTAAAAAACAATGGGATTCCCGTAATTATCAAAAAGAGGATGGGTATAGGTATGGCGCTGAAAGTCGGGCCCCTGCTGGAACGTGTCAAAATCTATGTTCCATTCTCTTGTTTACAGGATTCCAGGATAATTGCCAATGAACTCTTTTCTGAAGCCGATGAAGGCGACTGAATGGAAACACCCTGCCTATCTTCATACAAAAATTTTTAATCATAGCCGCCTTTTTTCCTGTTCATAAAAAGTTTTTCGGCGTGCCGCTTTTCAGGTAAAACGCCCAGCCTGCCACGCAGCTCCCGGCCAAAAACGAACCCGCGATAATCCCAACCGTCCAGAATACTGACGGTGGGAAGAAAAAAATTACGGAGACTGCGATGAAAAAGAGATAAGAATACAGAAACAACCGTTTTGCAGCTCTCTTTGTTTTTATAAACAGCCGCTCACATATTACAACAATATGTGTTTGTGTCAAATAAACGTGGGCCGCTTTTCGACTGTTATATGGTAAATAATGAAAATCCTTGGGTATATAATAACGAAACAGCTAACCGGTACATTATACCAGTTAGCTGTTTTTATCTGGTGCGGACAAAGGGACTTGAACCCCCACGGTTTCCCGCCAGATCCTAAGTCTGGTGCGTCTGCCAGTTCCGCCATGTCCGCACGTGTTTTACCGCGAAACTATTATAAGATGGAACGTACTGTTTGTCAAATAAGAATTACGGCGTTTTTTACTAACCAAGCTCATCAAGGCAGACAATATCAATATCGTTCGGCTGCTTGTGAAGCAGCATGCACTCTAATATTCCGTACGCGGTATCCATCGACGTAAGGCATGGTATCGAGCTTTCAACAGCTTTCCTGCGGATCCTGAAACCGTCGCGCCGCGGCTCCCTTCCGCGCGTCGGCGTATTTATTATCAGCTTTATTTTCCCTTCATCAATCATATCGAGAAGATTCGGAGATCCTTCGCTTATTTTTTTCACCGCGTTTGTAGCTATGCCGTGCTTATTCAAATAGTTTGCGGTATTTCCGGTTCCGTAAAGAACATATCCGAGCTTCTCAAACTTTTCCGCGAGCGGTATAAGTTCAGGCTTGTCCGTATCCCGCACCGTAAATAATATCCCCGCTCCCGGTTTCGGGATTTGTATGCCGGCTGCGATAATACCTTTGTAAAGCGCTTCGTGAAAGGTTTTCGCTATTCCGAGAACTTCTCCCGTCGATTTCATCTCAGGACCGAGGCCCGTATCGACATCATGCAGTTTTTCAAACGAAAAAACGGGGACTTTTACGGCAACATACCCGGATTCTCTGTATAACCCGGTACCGTACGGGAAGTCATTCAAGCTCCTGCCCATCATAATGCGTGTCGCTATCCGGACCATCGGTATGCCTGTAACTTTGCTGATGTACGGGACCGTACGGCTCGAGCGCGGGTTCACTTCAATTACATACAACTCGTCATTATGCAGTACAAACTGGATATTAACCATTCCGACAACATGAAGCGCGTGCGCAAGCTTTTCGGTGTATTCGACAATCTTGTCCTTTACCTTTTTGCTTATGTTCTGAGGCGGGTAAATCGATATGCTGTCACCCGAGTGTACGCCTGCACGTTCAAGGTGTTCCATTATACCCGGAATAAGGATGTTTTTCCCGTCGCAGATCGCGTCTACCTCAAGCTCTATTCCGGCAAGGTACTTGTCAACAAGGATAGGATGTTCCTGTTCCTCGCGGTTTATTATGTTGATGAATTCAATTATGTCATTATCACTGAATGCAATTTCCATGCCTTTACCGCCGAGCACATACGAAGGGCGCACAAGCACGGGGTAGCCTAGAGAATTCGCGGCCTCAAGCGCCTGCTCGGCTGTAAAAACAGTCTTGCCTTTCGGGCGCGGTATTTTAAGCTCCTCAAGTATCGAATCGAATTTTTCCCTGTCTTCAGCCGCATCAACGTATTTCGCTTCTGTTCCATATATCCTTACGCCAAGCTCATTGACTGGTTTTGTCAGCTTTATCGCAGTCTGCCCGCCGAACTGCGCAATGACCCCGTCGGGCCGTTCGATTTCGATTATGTTCGCAACGTCCTCGGGAGTCAGCGGTTCAAAATACAGCCGGTCGGCAGTATCAAAATCCGTACTTACCGTTTCGGGATTATTGTTCGCTATAATCGTTTGATATCCTTCCTCTTTAAGGCCCCATACCGAATGAACCGAGCAGTAGTCGAATTCAATCCCCTGCCCGATGCGGATAGGACCTGATCCGAGCACAAGCACCTTTCTTGTATCGTTGGGCAAAACTCCGGTATCCGTATCGTAAGTCGAATAATAATACGGCGCGGCGGCTTTAAATGCCGTGACACATTTGTCCACCATCCTGTACGCGGCTTTTATGCCCCACTCTTTGCGCTTTTTTTCTATGTCCCTGCTGCCGCAGCCCGTAAACATAGCTATAACGTTGTCGGTAAAGCCCATTTTTTTCGCTTTCAACAGCAGTTCCCTGTCCAGCGAATCGATGCTGTGCCTTGAAAGAGTCTCTTCCATTTCAACAATGTTTTTGAATTTTTCAAGAAAGTACCGGTCAATTTTGGTTATGTCATGGATTTCGTTAATATCAATATTCCTGCGAAGCGCTTCCGCAATTACAAGCACTCTCTCATCGTCAATATCATAAAGTTTTCTGCGGATATCATCAGTGTTCCATTCATGATACCAGTTCTGCTTCAGCGTAAAAATATTCAGTTCCAAAGAACGCAGCGCTTTCATAAAAGCGGCTTCAAACGAGTCGCTTATAGCCATTACCTCTCCTGTGGCTTTCATCTGCGTACCCAGTTTCCGTTCTGCGTTTACGAATTTGTCGAACGGCCATTTAGGAATCTTAACTACGATATAGTCAATAACGGGTTCAAAGCATCCACCCGTTCCGGCTGTATTTTTTGTTATCTCATCAAGCGCATATCCGATTGCTATTTTCGTTGCAACCCTTGCAATCGGGTAACCGGTCGCTTTTGAAGCGAGCGCCGATGAACGGCTTACCCTCGGATTTACCTCTATCACCGCATACTCGGAACTTTCCGGGCGCAGCGCAAACTGGATATTACAGCCGCCCTCTATTTTCAATGCCGTAATTATATTTATTGCCGCGGTTCGCAGCATCCGGTACTCTTCGTCAGACAGCGTCAGCGCGGGCGCGACAACAATGCTGTCCCCCGTGTGAATGCCGACCGGGTCGACATTTTCCATGCTGCAGACGGTTATTACATTGCCCTTAGAGTCTCTCATCATTTCGAACTCTATCTCTTTCCAGCCCGAAATGCATTTTTCAACAAGTATCCGGTGAATCCTGCTAAGTCTCAGACCGGCTGCGGATATTTCACGGAGCTGTTCCTCATTGTCAGCGATGCCGCCTCCTGTTCCTCCGAGCGTATACGCAGGGCGCACAACGACGGGGTATTGTATTTCGGCCGCGAATTCGAGCGCGTCACGCACTGAGCCTACAACTTTGCTTGGAATGCACGGTTCCCCTATTTCCAGCATCGTATCCTTGAACGACTGGCGATCTTCGGCCATTTTTATAGCTTCGGTTCCCGTTCCGAGGAGTTTTACCCCGATTGAATCAAGGAACCCCTCTTCGGCAAGTTCCATCGCGAGGTTCAGCCCGGTCTGCCCGCCAAGCGTCGGCAGGATGCTGTCAGGCTTCTCTTTCGTTATTATTTTCTTTAAAGCATCACTGTTCAGCGCCTCGATATACACCCTGTCGGCGATGTTTGAATCGGTCATAATCGTTGCAGGGTTGCTGTTTACAAGAACAACTTCAATGCCTTCTTCTTTAAGCGCCCTGCAGGCCTGTGTACCTGCATAGTCGAACTCGGCCGCCTGGCCGATTACAATCGGTCCGGAGCCGATAACCATAACCTTTTTTATATCTTTTCTTAACGGCATATTTATCCTCCATTGCTGTACTTCGTGTCAAATAATACTTTCAAGTTCCTTCTTCATCCTGAGCGCTTCTTCGCGGCACGCGTCCGCGAACTCTTCATGCGTAAACAATTTACTCCACCTGTCGAGCCTGTACGCGCACATAAGGCTTCTTGAAGCGTTTATTATGGCGCCGAGCCCGTCAGGGTCAAATGCGGCCGCAACGTCGGCAGCACTTCCTCCCTGCGCGCCGTAGCCCGGAACAAGGAAAAAGGTATGCGGCATTCTTCTGCGCAGCTCTTTGAGCTGCTCGGGCCATGTAGCCCCTACAACCGCGCCTACAGAAGAATACCCGTACTTTCCAATCAAACCCGCTCCCCATTCACTTACAAGATCGGCCATTACCTCGTACACTTTTCTTCCGTCTTCCGTCACAATATCCTGTAATTGAACCGACGAAGGGTTTGATGTTTTAACAAGCACAAAAATTCCTTTACCGTACTTTTCGCAGCATTCAAGCATCGGCTTAATTCCGTCCAAACCCAGGTAGCCGTTAACGGTAAGCGCGTCTGCGTCGAAAACGGGCTGCGAAATACCGCTGCCGATACCGGTCTGTCCCAGGTACGCCGACGAATATGCCGCCGATGTCGAGCCTATATCGTTTCTCTTTGCATCGACAATAACAATAAACCCCTTTTCAGCTGCGTACCGTATGGTTTCAAAAAGCGCCCGGATGCCTTCCGGACCGTACATTTCATAATATGCCGACTGCGGCTTAACAGCCGGGATAATATCGCAAACCGCGTCGAGAAGCCTTTTGTTGAATTCGAGAATCGCTTCCGAGCAGGCTTTTAAACTATTTCCGTAAATAAGCGTATTTTTTTCTCTTATTGACTGAGGTACATATTCTATCAGCGGGTCCAGACCGATAACCGAAGGGTTTCGTTTTTCCATTATTTTCTCAAGCAGCCTGTCTATGAACATTTCAGGTCTCCTTCCTTCAAGGATTTGATTTTCGCAGAATGTTATATATTAAGTTTTCCGTCCCTGACGACTATCCTGCCCGAGACAATTGTCGACGTCACCTTTCCGTATACGGGATAACCGTGAAATGGCGAGTTTTTGCTCTTTGAAACGAATTTTGTTATGTCTATCGCATATTTTTCTTCAGCGTTAAAAACGGTGATATCGGCTGTTTTACCTTCTTTAAGATCCCCTTTGTCTATTTTCAGCATAGCCGAAGGGTTTACGCACATCTTTTCAACCAACTGCTTCATATCGAGACGTCCCGTTTTCACGAGCGCAGTATATGCGAGCGGCAGCGCCGTTTCAAATCCGACAATTCCGAAAGTCGCCTTTTCAAATTCTATATTCTTTTCATCTTCATGATGAGGCGCGTGATCGGTCGCGATTATATCAATAGTGCCGTCGCAAAGTCCGTTTATCACCGCTTCGACATCCTTATCGGTTCTAAGCGGAGGATTGACTTTGGCAAGGGTATTGAATCCTTCGCAGGCTTTTTCGGTCAGCGTGAAATAGTGCGGGCATGTCTCAGCCGTTACCTTTACACCTCTTTGTTTCGCGTTTCTTATCAGTTCAACGCCGAGGGCCGTCGAGACATGACAGATGTGTACAGGTATATTTAAATATTCGGATAGTATAATATCCCTTGCTATCATAATCTCCTCGCATGCTTTCGGTATTCCCCTGAGGCCCATCATTGTTGAAAGGGCTCCTTCATTAATCGAGCCGTCCTCCGCAAGCCTTGAATCCTCCGAATGGCAAATTATTGACACGCCGAACATGTTTGCATACTGCATGACTTTTTTCATTACCGCGGAGTTTTCGACCGAACGGCCGTCATCCGACACTCCGACAATACCTGCCTGCTTCATTTCCCCTATTTCAGCCAGTTCTTCACCTTTAAGCCCTTTTGTCATCGCGCCGATTGGAAAAACGTGCACCGCCCCTTCCCTGCGCGCCTTATCGACTATATATCCTATAACCGCTTTGTTGTCGGCAACGGGGTTCGTATTCGCCATGCACGCGACCGACGTAAACCCGCCCACAGCCGCGCTTCTTGTTCCGGACACGATGTCCTCCTTATATTCATAGCCCGGATCTCGCAAATGGCAGTGGGCATCAACAAGACCCGGCAGCACATAGCACCCGGCCGCGTCAATCACTTCATCGGCCTGTGCGGACAAACCCTGTCCGATTTGCGTTATTATTCCGTCTTCAACAAGAATATTCTTTGTTTCGCATACGCTTTTATTAACAACAACACCGTTTTTTATAAGAATTCTCATCCTATTCCCTCCCGACAAGCATATAAAGAAGAGCCATCCGTATGGCAACGCCGTTCGTTACCTGTTCGTTAATGGCGGAATTCCCGGAGTCCACAATTTGCGATGTCATTTCAACACCCCTGTTGACAGGCCCGGGATGCATTATTAAGGCGTTTTTTGCTGCAAAGATGATGTTTTCGGAACTGATGCCGAAGTATTTCGCGTACTCTGTCTGTGACGGAAACAATGCGTTTTTCTGCCTCTCAAGCTGTACCCTCAATCCCATCACGACATCCGCTCCGGCAAGAGCATCCTTCAGCGTAGGCGCAACGGAAGCGCCCATTTTTTCAATCTCAACGGGCATTAACGTCGCGGGGCCGTAGACAACCGGTTCGGCTCCCATTTTACGCAGGCCTATTATATTGCTTCGCGCAACCCTGCTGTGGGATATGTCGCCGATTATCGCAACTTTTAAACCTTTGAACTCTCCGAACCGTTCACGTATTGTGAACATATCAAGCAGGGCCTGCGTTGGATGCTCGTTCATTCCGTCACCGGCATTTATGACCGAAGCCCTGACGTGTTTAGCCAAAAAGTGCGGAGCGCCGGCCATGTTGTGACGTATAACGATTATATCCGTTCCCATCGCATCGAGTGTCCTGCCCGTATCCAAAAGCGATTCGCCTTTTTGGACACTGCTTCCGGCCGCCGTTACATTAACCGTGTCGGCGCTCATATACTTTCCGGCAAGTTCAAACGATACCCTTGTGCGCGTGCTGTTTTCATAAAACAGCGTTATCACGGATTTCCCCCGGAGATAATGCGCCTTTTTGCTCGGGCTCAGCACTATCTTTTTCATGTCGGCGGCAATATCCAGGATCAGTTCTATTTCCTCCGCCGTTAATTCCTTCATGCCCAGAACATCCTTGTTTTTGAGTTTCATATCAATCCCGCCCTTTTACATCATCACAAAAATTTTGTATTTAAAATTCTGCGCATAATAAAAATAGTAAGACCGAAAGTCTTACTATCCTGAAAACAAATATCCTGTTATGCTTTTGAATGGGAAAAATGGAAATACGAGGGCCGGATGTCCCGGTTCTTCTTTTTTTATGTTTCAATACGGCAATTCCAACGAAACCGTGCAACCTTACTCCCCCATTTCCATATATATTTGATATAGTAACATAAAAGATTATTGTTGTCCATACGTCATTTTATATTTTTTTATTTTACCGCCTGACGGCAATTTTCATTGGTATCGCAGACCCGACGCATTCTTTATATTGTTCATTCAACTCATTGATAAAAATCATAGTATCACAGTTAAGCTTGACTGATCCATCTTTTTCAATAAAAAGGCAAAGCGTACTGCTGACTGCGGTTCCAATAAGGCGTAAGGGCTTATACCCTGCCTGATATCCGGATATGGAAAGAATTATACATTGAATTGTATAGTTAATTATGTTAACCTATACATAAATTCATATGAAGCGGTTTATTTTGACGAAAGGAGAAGTATGGTGCGGCATTTTCAAGCTTTTTATAAAAAGTTCAGCCAATTGAATAAAACACAGAAAACCATGCTTAAATATGGTTTAAGGTGCCTGTTTGCATTAACGTCGGCATCCGCCGTATTGGCTGTTATTGATATGCTGCATCCAGGCCTTGACAGTCAAATTCCGATTATCATACAATCGCTTTTCAAATATGGATTTTATTTATGGTCGGTGCTGACCGTAGGTGCATTGATATTGGATTTTTTATTCCAATAAATAAGCTCGTTTTTCCATTCAATTCCTTACGGCGGATATTTCCCATCCATCCGGAATTACAGGCCGGTTTTACAGCCGCCTCAGAATTGTTCTATTCTCCATAATGACTGTTTTGTTATATACAAGATAACAAACCTGTCTTTCAGTTTTCAGCCCGGCAGTCGCAGCCGGGCTGTTTTTATCTGTATTTTTTGTGTATTCATTGAAAAGAAAAACCGCAATAATCTGCCGACATAGTATAATTA
Source organism: Clostridiaceae bacterium (assembly GCA_012516065.1). GTDB lineage: Bacteria > Bacillota > Clostridia > DSM-8532 > DSM-8532 > DTU069. The sequence continues at coordinate 4,255 of JAAYXD010000082.1, read as the reverse complement.
ATCAGGCGGTTTTCAAAGTTTTCCTCGTCGCGTATTTCCTCCAAATCATCCACAGCGGGCTCGATATGAACAGAGATGAATATGTGCCGGCCACAAACCCGACTATCAAAGGAAGGCTGAAATCCATCAGCGACGATATGTTATTTACAGCGGCGAATATATACAGGCATACTACGGAAATAAGCGTTGTTATCGTAGTGTTTATCGTGCGGGCAAACGACTGGTTGATGCTGGTATCAACAATTTCGTCAAGTGCCTGCTTTCTCATAATCTTACTGTTTTCGCGCACCCTGTCGTAAATAACGATTGTGTTGTTCAGCGAATACCCGAGGATTGTCAGAACAGCGGTTATGAACACTTCACTGACAGGCAGCCTGAAAATGGTATACATTGAAAACACAACTGCTACGTCGTGAATAAGTGCAATAAGCGCGGTTATGGCTGCAGAGAAACCTGAAAGCGCGCTGAACCTCCATGTTACATATAAAATTATAAGAATGGAAGCTACCAAACACGCTTTTAACCCGTTCATGAGCGTTTCACGCCCTATAGTCGGACTTACGCTCAGCATGTCGTGATTCCCGTTCTCTTTAACATCAAAATTCTGCGCGACGACATCGTAAACCAGGCTTCGCTCTTCGTCGTTAAGCGTCTGATCGCTCGCTATATCAAACCTTAACATGTATATTGTATTGTCCTCATCATCGGGATTATATGTTTTAAGACTTTGTGTCGTAACCGATTTGCCGAGGGCTTTCTCAACAACGGTATCCGCTTCGTTCGCATCGACTTCGCTGTTCATCTCAATAAGGATTCTCGTTCCTCCCTTGTATTCCACATCAAGCTGAAGGCCGTTTATAAAATAAAAGATAATTCCCAGCGCAATAATAACCGCCGACAGCAAGAAAAACTTATTTTTATTCTTCACTACTTCAAATTTGCGCATTACGTTTACCTCCCGCTATTTCACTCCATAGAGCCATTTGTTCTTTGCGAATTCGACTCCGGCTACGGACTGAAGCATTATCTTCGAAGCCGTCACGGCCGTAATAAAGCTTATGATTACACCAAGCCCCAATGTAAGCGCAAAACCTTTTATAGGCCCGGAACCCAGCATATAAAGCACTGCCACCGCTATCAGCGTCGTAACGTTTGAGTCGAGAACTGCGGAAAACGCCCGGTCAAAGCCCTGATCCACGGAAGCCCTTAACGTCTTGCCGGCTCTGAGTTCTTCCTTAATTCTCTCAAATATAATAACATTCGCATCAACGCCCATTCCGATAGCAAGGATTATACCGCCTATACCCGGAAGGGTTATTGATATTCCCGTCCATGATATCACCAAAAGCTGGAGCACAACGAGACCAAACAGCGCTATATTCGCAATAAGCCCGGAAAGCCTGTAATATACAAGCATGAACAGGCATACAAGAATAAAGCCCGTGATTCCCGCCGTAACAGCCACATCCATCGCACCTGTTCCGAGCTGCGGACTTATTGAGTCGACTTTTGTAGCGATAAGCCTGAAAGGAAGTGCGCCTGAGCGTATTGTTGCTGCCAGATTCCCCGCTTCCACCGCATCGGCCTGACCCGTGATAATGGCCGAACCGCCGTCAATCCGATCCCTTACAAGCGGAGCGGAAATAAACTGGTCATCCATGAATATCGCTATCCTTTCCCCTTTCAAGCGACCGGTCGCTTCGGCAAAGGATTCGGTTCCCGATGGATCGAGTTCCAAAACCACAATCCATTCACCGGTATCAGGATGACGCGCCGGGTTCGCGTCCTTAACCTGCGTGCCCTGGAGCACTATCCTTCCCGTCGGAAGAAAATTCCCGTATTCATCAACCTTATCGACATCTACTTCCTGGAACGTAAGCAGTGCGGTCCTTCCAAGCTCGTTAATCGTCTTTTGCGGGTTAAAATCTGTTTCCCCGGCAGCCCATGGTATTTCAACCGTAATACGTTGGTTTATCGAGTCTATATTTATGCTCCTGTCAAAAATCCCCTTGCTGTCAAGCCTCTTTTCAAGAATAGTTTTTGCAGAAGCCAATCCTTTTCCTATTTCTTCGCCTGTAAGAGAGCCTTTATCAATATCAGGTTCAAATATGGCGCTTACACCGCCGCGGATATCGATTCCGGTACGAATTTTATCGTTTCCTATTTCATTGAAAGCTAAAAACGCACACACGAGTATAACCGCTATGACCACAAACAGCTTCCAAATACTGTTTTTCATCTTTAAGTTCTCCTCCTATCTTTTGCCGTGCCGCTCATGTTATTATATAATCTGTGCCGGCGGCGCGTCAACAAAACATTTACCAAACATTCCGGTCTGTAACCGTTCGGACGCTGCATATATTACGGGCAGCCAATGTCAGCAGAAAAGGAGATCCAGGCGGAATGCAGGATATAAACTAAAATCTAAAGCAACTGGTTTTTGTTTATAACAAGTTCGAATTTCAGTCCGAGGAATTCAGCAGCTCTTCGGTTCATCTTCATCCGGTCGAGAAATATTTCAAAATAGTCCATAACCGGGCATATTACGGTATCAATATCCAGTTGAAGCGTAGTTACTTTTTTATCGACATCCACTATTAACTCCGATTTAACAACGGCGTAATTAACGCGGTCATGAATATCAAATGTCGTCATATCGGGATTTGTAACCCTGCTCCTGTGAACATCGGATTTGTCGGCAAGGATCAATGCCGCTGAAACATTGCTTACGGGCGTGCCGCTTGACTCGTCATGATTTCCTATCGCCTGCATTATTTCCCCCGCTTCGCCGAAATCCATGCCCATTTTAGTTAAAATGTCATATGCTATATACGCTCCGATATGAGCATGATTTTCCCGGTTTACGGCGTTCCCTATGTCATGTAAATAGCCGGCTATGCGCGCCAGCTCAGCTTCTCTCGGGGGATAACCAAGCTTTTCGAGAATAGTACCGGCCGTTTTTGCAGTTCTCCCGACATGCCTGAAGGAATGTTCCGTGTATCCGCGTATCTCCAGTTGTTTCTGCGCCAATCGAAGGAGTGTGTTTACTTCCTCGTTTTTCTTAACATCATCAAGCGTTATCAATACAGCCACCCCTTAGTCAACTGCACGGTTAAAGCACGGCAAGAGCGCATTTTCCGCCTGCGGCCTCATATAACAATACCGTATTAATCCGCAGTATAAATTTAAAGAGTTACAAAATTTACGTTCATTATCCGAAACAAACGGGGCTTTTCAGCCCCGTACGGTTTTACTTCCTCTCACATTTCTGATTGGCGACCGTGCAGGAAGTTTTGCATGCCGACTGGCATGATGTCTGGCATTCCCCGCATCCGGACTTTTTCAGATCCCTGTTCAGCGTGTTTCCGCTTAATGTTTTTATATGCTTCATTGCGCATCCTCCTTGATTATTGAACAAAATTTAAAGTTCCGACACATTATACCATATGGCATTGTTTTCCCGCAAGGAATGTTTCAGTCAACCATTCCTGATTTATTATTATCGGTTTATCTGTTGTACTATAATTCCCGCGGGGCCTGGCCCGGGAGCTTCAAAGCTTTTTGTTTATTTATTGTACAATATAGTTCCTTATTATTATTGTGCACCGGAATTATTATGCGTATCAGCGGGTATCTTTCTGTCCTCCAGTAAGATCCTCAGGCCTAAATACCGTTTAGTCAGCGTTTCGGTCTGGTTAAGCAGGTCATCGAAAAACATATTGTATAACTGCGAATCTTCAATTAAATATTTCGTGTCGAAAATCTTTTCGGCAAGCCTGCAGTATTTTTTCAGGATGACCGGGTCATTCAATACACGGCTGTTTCTTTCCCTCGCAAGGACAAGCTTTAAGAGCGACGGGATTTTTACAAGGTGGTTCTCCTCACTGCTTTCAATACCTAAAAGCATTTCAAGATCAATATCAAGCTTCTGTATTATGCTCATAAGTATTTCCAAATTCGGGTTTGTTTTTACCCCGTTTTCAATCTGAGACAGGTATCCCGGTGAAATATTCAGCTCTTTGGCTAAAGAAACCAGTGATATATTCTTCTCCTCGCGTTTGGCCTTAATTATTTCGCCTGCCTTGATTTTCATAACAAACTCCGTGTTTCAGTTTTTGTTCTGTTAACTTAATAATGAAAATGAGACCTGAAACGCCTCTGGTATAATGGAAATTGTCACAAAACCATTACCTCCCAGAAAGGAGCGTTTAGGTCTCATGACTATTATACCATCAAACGTAGTATGTCCAAGGTG
>JAAYXD010000315.1 GCA_012516065.1 Clostridiaceae bacterium | reverse complement strand
CTGTATAACGGTGAGGGTTCGAAGCCCCAGGAAGTCCATTTTAAGCAGTCCCAGCTCCTCCAGGGTGGTCATGGGAAATTGGGTGGTTATTGAGTCGTCGGAAGAACGGGTCAGCGGAACATGCTCTATAATGCTGTCCCTGCTTATAACCACCCCCGCCGCATGCATCGATGTATGTCTCGGCAGCCCTTCCAGCCTTCTGGACATGTCAATAAGCCTTCTTATGTCTTCATTCTCTTCATAGCTTTGCCTAAGCTCCGGATTCATTGCCAGGGCTTTGTCGATGGTTATTCCTATTTCCGTGGGTATCATCTTTGACACCGCATCCACCTGGGAATAAGGCATGTCCAGGGCTCTTCCCACGTCCCTGATAACCGCCCGGGCAGCCATGGTACCGAAGGTAACTATCTGCACAACCTTATCCTTGCCGTACTTGTTCGTAACATAATCTATGACCTCCTGCCTTCTTTCATAGCAAAAATCGATATCAATATCCGGCATGGTAAGCCTTTCTGGATTTAAAAACCTCTCAAACAGCAAATTATATTTTATCGGGTCAATATCCGTTATTTTCAGGCAGTAAGATACTATGGAGCCCGCGGCGCTGCCTCTTCCGGGGCCGACCATTATGCCATGATCTCTGGCATATTTAATAAAATCCCATACTATAAGGAAATAATCGGAAAACCCCATATCCTTTATGGTTTTAAGTTCGTACTCCATGCGGTTCCAAAGCTCAGGCGTTACATTCTCATACCTTTCCCTCATTCCCTCCCTGCACAGCATTGTAAGGTATTCATGGGCGGTATAAGGCGCCGGACCCGGATAAACATGCAGCTGGTATTTTCCGAATGTTATGGTTACATTGCAGCGCTGAGCGATTTTATATTTATTCTCCAATGCTTCCACGGCATATGGGAACAATTCATACATCTCCTCGGGAGACTTAAGATAATACTGTCCCCCTTCGTAGCGCATGCGGTTTTCATCGGACACCTTCTTCTGGGTCTGTATGCAGAGCAGAATATCATGGGATTCGGCATCCCCTTCATAGGTATAATGAACATCATTGGTAACCACGAGCTTTATTCCGGTTTCATTCGATATCCTGATAAGGCTTTGGTTAACCGTGACCTGCTCCAAAAGTCCGTGGTCCTGAAGTTCCAGGAAGAAATTATCCTCTCCGAATATCTCCCTGTAGCTTAGGGCGGCCTTCTTTGCTTCCTCATAAAAGCCCCTTCTTATATAACCCGGCACTTCGCCGCCAAGGCAGGCGCTTAGGGCAATCAAGCCTTCGCTGTATTTGCGGAGCACTTCCTTGTCAACCCGGGGTTTATAGTAGAACCCCTCCAGGAACCCGGTCGAGACAATTTTCATCAGGTTCCTGTATCCCTGATTGTTTTCTGCAAGCAAAACCAGATGGTGGTAGCGGTCTTCGGTCGCTCCGGGCTCCCTGTCAAATCTCGAATTGGGAGCAACATATATCTCACAGCCGATAATTGGTTTAATATCCTCCATGAGGCATGTCTTGTAAAATTCAATGACTCCGTACATTACCCCATGGTCTGTAATAGCCAGGCTGTCCATACCAAGCTCCTTAGCGCGCTGAACAAGCTCCTTGATCTTTCCGGACCCATCCAGCAGACTGTATTCGGTATGAAGATGCAGG
>JAAYXD010000081.1 GCA_012516065.1 Clostridiaceae bacterium | reverse complement strand
GTTTTTCTTGTGATGACAGTATCTTTAATATATTCTATATCGTCATTCTGTAAATGTTTCTTAAAATCTTCCGCATTCTGTTTGTAGTTTTCGGCCATTTTGGCAATTTCTGCGTCAATTTCCTCTTCGGAAGCATCAACTTGCTCCACCTGCGAAATCTTTTCAAGAACAAGCTGCGTTTTAACTTGCTGCAAAGCCGTTTCGCGGTATTCGTTTCTCAGCGACTGCTCATCGGTCTTCATCATTTCCATATACGTATTCAGATCCATACCCTGGTATCTGAGAGTCAAATCGAATCTTCTCAATAACTCGTCAATCCGGCGTTCAACCATTACTTCGGGAATATCGACTTCCGCATTGTCAACGGCTTTTTTAACAACTTCATCTTCATACTTCTTGTCTGCAGCATTTCTGGCGTTTTCTTCAAGCCTTTTCCTGATATCCGCCCTATACTCTTCCAGTGTATCGAATTCGCTTACGTCCTGCGCAAACTCATCGTTAATAGCCGGCAATTCCTTTTCTTTTATCTCATTAACGGTGACATTGAAAACGGCTTCTTTTCCTTTCAGCGATTCATTGCTGTAATCCTCGGGAAATTTTACATTTATTTCTTTCTTTTCGCCTTTTCCAACACCAATCAATTGTTCTTCAAAACCAGGTATAAAACTTCCTGAGCCGATAACAAGGCTGTATCCTTTCGCAGAACCCCCCTCAATCGGTTCCCCGTCGACAAATCCCTCGAAATCAATATTAACGATATCTTTTTCCTTAACCGGCCTGTCTTCGATTGATATAAGCCTTGCGTTTATTTCCTGGATTCTTTCCAGTTCTTTCTGAACATCTTCATCGGTTATTTTTACCTTATCTTTTTTTATTTTGAACCCTTTATACTGGCCCAGCTTAACCTCCGGTTTAACGGTAACCTTAGCAGTAAACACAAGGTCTTTCCCTTTGCCTATCTGCTCAATATCCAGTTCCGGGCGATCAACAGGCTGTATGTTATTTTCTTTCAACGCCTTCTCATATGCTTCAGGGCACGCAATATTAAAAGCTTCCTCATAAAAAACTCCTTCACCGTAATATCTTTCGATCAGGCTCTGCGGAGCTTTGCCTTTTCTGAATCCCGGAATGCTGAACCGGCTCTTGGTTTTCAAATACGCTTGCTTAATGCTTTCGTTAAAAGTTTCCGCATCTACTTCGATTCTGAGTTTTACAACATTGTTCCCTACGTTTTCCACACTTGTTTTCATTAATTCGGCCTCCTGTATAAATATAAATATTGAGCTACACGGCAAAGACAAACAAAAAAAGTCCGGTAACCCGTCCTCTAAACCTTTATGATTATAACACACAAAATTATTGTTGCCAATAATTCGGGTTTAAATGGCATAAATGCTTAAATTCCCGCAGTTACTGATTAAAACCGCATATTTATTTCTATATTATCTCTTTTTCTTCAAGCAGTTGAATCATTACATTGACAATCCCCGGATGAAACTGGCTGCCTTTATTGTTTTTCAGCTCGGCTATCGCCTTTTCATATGACAGCGCGCCCCTGTACGGTCTCGAAGACGTCATCGCGTCGTAGGCATCGGCAACCGCAATAATCTGAGGCTCCAGTCCGAGACTCTCATTCGTCAGTCCAAATGGGTACCCTTTCCCGTCGAAACGCTCATGATGAAACGCAACAGCTTTTAATATACGATCCGACAATCCAATCGGGTATAGTATCCTGTTGCTTATCGCGGGATGCTTTTTTATTATCTCGTATTCCTCTTTGGTCAGAGGGCCTTTCTTGAGCAATATTCGGTCACTGATTCCTATTTTCCCGATATCATGCAGGATACCGGCAATCCTGATCTCTTCAATCTGCTGTTTTGTCATCCCTATTCTCTCGGCTATCTTAACGGCAATACTCGACACTCTCTGCGAATGACCCCTTGTATACTGATCCTTGGCTTCTATTGCGGCGACGAGGGCATCTATTGTCTGCACGAAATTGTTTTTCGATTCTATAAGATGCATTGTATTCTCAACCGCGACGAGCGTGGTATGCCCTATAGATCTCAGGACATTCAGTTCTTCTTCTATAAATACGGATTTATTCAGTACAATAAACAGCCCCGACGCATGTCCCCCTATACGGAGCTGCTGAATATACGCCTGCCTGTAACAGCCTTCATTATTTATATTTTCATTCATTACGAGGTATTTAGGTATTTGTTCATAATCAAGGACAATTCCATCGTAATCATTATATGAGAGAGCTTTCGCATTCCGGTTTATATAAAGAAACTGATCAATCCTGCCGGATTCTTCAAAATACTCGCCCGAGTATTCCTTAATTTTGTAGAATCTCTCGTTCTTGTCCATTATAAAATAGATGCAGCCATAGAAACCCAGTTCATTCGTCACGGTATTGACACAGGTCTTGTAGATTTCCGGCAGGTCCGTGGCGGAAGCCAGTTTGTGGCTGAACCCGTTCAATATCTCCAGTCTGCGGTTACTTTTCCGCAGCGTGTCCTCCATGCGCTTTTGTTCGGTTACATCACGAATAATGGCTTGTACGCAGTCATTATTCGGAGAATCAATAATAGCGGTAAATTTAATCTCGGTTTGTATCGCAGTATTGTCTATTCTTCGCAGTGATATATTAATGCGCTGTTCACCGCTGTTTTTAATTTTTGCCAGCATCTCATCAAAGTTAAAGCTATCCGCGCACGAATCATGAATTATGTAATTAAACGGTTTTCCGACAATATCCCGGCGCCTGAACGACAGAATATCCTTACACGCGCGGCTTGCGTACGTAATTATTCCGCTGCTGTCCAGCGTAAGCACTATGTCGGGTATGTTAACCACGAGTGAGTGATACTTTTTCTCCGAGTCGTTCAACTGCTCCAATACGGCCTGAAGCTGCCCGAATGATGACTCAAGCTGCATATATGCGTCGTTCAGCTCAATATTTTTCTCATTCAACTGTACTGTTTTTTTATTCAGTTCAGCCAATTCCGCAGTCCTTATTTTCGACAGTTCCGCTATGGATTGGTTTATGCTGTTAACAACCGGAATCACTGATTCTTCCGGTTTTTTCAAAGAATCGCTGTTTTCAATTATTTCACGGATATAACGGCTGGATTTTTCCAAATCGTTATTAATCGTTCTGATATGGGTTATAAGATAATAAATTACAAGTATTGAAGCTATCGGAACAGACAGAATAAAACCCCGTACTGCCGGTTTATTATACAACTCCGATAATAATCATTAATTTAATAAGCTGAAGCCTATCCAAAATATGCTGAAAACCGCACAAATTATTATAATTCGGCTTTTTCTTTTGTTATTCTCCCGCATATTGCTTTACTCGCTATCCGGTATTTTATTTTTTATCCTTTATTT
>JAAYXD010000314.1 GCA_012516065.1 Clostridiaceae bacterium | reverse complement strand
CCCTTATACTTACCCCTTTCCAAGACCTGTTATAGAACATTTCATTCTTAATCAACCCAAAGAATCCCTCACAGGCAGCATTGTCCTGCGGACAAGCCTTACGGGACATTGATTGCCTAAGACCTGCCTTAGCTACTCTCAATACCCATCCGGGCCATCGGTAGTGACCACACCGATCAGAATGAATTATTGGATGTTCACCTTCTTTGAGGGTTTCTATTGCTCGGTCAAGCATACTGTTTACCAGTTCGGCATCCGGCCTTGAACTAATTGACCAACTAACCACTAAACCATCAAAACAATCTATTATCGGAGATAAATACACTTTTCCAGCCGGAATCGAAAACTCTGTTATATCTGTTATCCATTTGACATTTGGCGCTTCTGCGTAAAAATCTCGTCTTATCAGGTTCTCAGCAGCAGGTGCTTTCTCTCCCTTGTAGGCATTATATCTGCGTTTCTTTCTTACCACAACCAGATCACATTCCGCCATTATACGACGTACTATCTTTTCAGAAACACATATTCCTTCTCGAACCAACAAGGCATGTATCCGTCGATATCCATAACAGCCATAATTTTCGTCAAAAAGTCTCTTGATATGATGCCTTAGCTTTTCATACTTGTCCGGTAACAATGCAATTTTCCGGCGGTAAAAATAACTGCTGCGGGCCAGCTTTAAGCAATCAAGTAATTCCTTTAGCGAATATTTGTCTCTTAGGGCGTCGACCAGTTCGACTTTTTCTCTGTTAGTCAAATTTTTTGGGTCGACGCCCGGATCTTTTTTTATTATTTCCACCGTCGGTTCCAGAATATCTTTCTCAAGCTTTAGCCTTTTAATTTGACGCTTCAATGCTTCGATTTCTGACAGAAGAGTATCCCTGTCATCAGGTGGTTGAGATTTATTTTTTCCCTTATCCATCGCTATATGTTCACTCCCAAGAAAGAGTTCTTTCTTCCAATTATACGACTTTTCCTGGGTAATGACATACTTTTTAGCTACATCTTTAACAATATCGGTTCGAGTATATTGTTCAAACCTCACTTCTTTCTTTTGTTCCTTGTTAACCTTAATACCACTGATATGTTTATTACAAAAACCTGGTACCAGTTCTTTACACCAGGATCTCAGTGTTTCTCTGGAAGGATATCCTAAAGCCCTGATTGTTCGTGATAAATTGCGACCGTGTTCAAGGTAATAATCCACAGCTGTTTTCTTTTGTTCTAATGAATACGTAGAGCTTCGTGGATACTGTTCAAATAATACCCCTTTCTCAAGATACGTCCTGTACCATTTTACCAGTGTTTTTCGATCTGGGTAACCGAGCTCACGAATTACATCTGCTCCACACTTGCCATATTTGATATAAAGTTTGATTGCTTTTTCACGTTCTTCTTTCGAATACATACGGACATTCTCCTTTCCTTATTATTGAGTCCAAGATTTTGTCCGCATGCCCGTATCGTACTGGCCCATGAACTTGGACATGCTATCCTGCATTCGTTAGCACCGATTTATTTTATCAGGGAATATACATTGT
>JAAYXD010000294.1 GCA_012516065.1 Clostridiaceae bacterium | reverse complement strand
TTATAAGTACAGTCAATGGAATTACCCATGGAATCCTTCTTCTTTAGGAGGTTTCCCTTTTCATCGTAAACAAACTCAAAGGTGTTGCCTAATGCATCTGTTTCGGTAAGCTTGTTCCCGTTTTCGTCATAAGTAAAGGTAGTTTTATTCCCAAGGACATCGGTGATACTTGAAATATTTCCCTTTTCATCATATTCGTAGACGGTAATATTACCTAATCTGTCCCTTATAATTTCCTGCCTTTTGCTCATGTCCCTGGAATACTCTATTCTATTACCCTCGGCATCAATATGTGCAACAATCCTTCCCTCATCATCATATTCGTTACGGGCTACCCTTACACCACGTGGATCAATTATATCCACCAATCCATGATTTGAATTATATGTAAATCTTGTTACGTTTCCTCCCTGATTCGTAACTTTTACTAAATCCCCGTAATGATCATATTCATAGTTTATTGTATTACCCATGGGATCGGTTATTTTTGTTATCCTTCCCTGACTGTCTCTTGAAAAAGTTACACTTTTCCCTGATGAGTGTATAATACCGTCCTTGCTATAAGTAACCGTATTTCCATTGGTATCGGTTATACTCTCAACACCTTTTTCCTGGTCAATAATAAATACCATACCATCTTTTGTCGTTAATTTATAACGGTTTGGATTATAATATTCAAGGTCATAAGTATAAAAACCATCCTCTAAAACCAAAACCGTGTTATCTATTCCTATAGCTTCGAGTTTAGAGTACGTTCCCGGCTTTGGAGCAAAAGATACTTCCGTTTGCTGAATCTTCATAAAAGGCTGAGAAGATAGTGATAGAACCATTGTAAATTCATCTGTTTTACCATCAGGATAAGTAACCGTTATACTATGGGGATGTTTTTCATAAAGACTGTATGTTCTGGTAAATACAGTCCCACTTGACTGTTGTCCCCAATACTGTCCCGGTACAACATTTTCCTCAATACGTATATCCTGAATATCCATTGTCCATCCTATTCCAAAGTCACCCTTTGTCTTGTTGCGGCTGTCATAAGTACGTGAAATGGTTATAGGCAATCCCGCCATAGGAATAGTAAGGTCATCAAAGGTCAAGGAGAAATTCCCAACCTTCTGCTCTCCTTCAATCATATATGAAACGGTACAGCTTGATACAATCCCTCCTTCATCATATGCAGAAAGCTTTATGTCATATTGGCCGTTCCGCATCACAGTGGCATCCAGTCTGCCCAGCACTCCGTTTTTGACCGGAGTATCTCCCTCAGCAAATTTAATATACTGGCCTTTTCCTTTTTCCGAATATTCCAAAACATATTTTACAAGGTTTTCATCATATGCGGTACCAATAATATCCATTTGAGATGTTATCTTTGAGTCCTCAACCGGACTTTCAATAGCTACCTCCGGAGCTATATTGTCAGCCTTTCCCTTTACAAACAAATCTTTTTTTGCATATCCCTCATTGCCCTGGGTATCAATGGCAATGGCATTAACTTCAAACATGCCTGTCTTATCTGCCTTAATAATCCCTATTCCATTTTCATCTAAATCAACAGGCACTCCGTCATATTGTGCGCTTACAGACTCTACTTTCACATTGTCTGTGGCTGTAACACGTATTGTTACCTCACTGCCTTTGTCTACAACTGTTGAACTCATTTCCAAAATTACAACAGGCTTCTCATAATCAATATCAATAGTTGGTGTCGGTTCCGGTGTTGGTGTCGGTGTTAACTCCGGTGTCGTTGGTGGCGTTGGTTCCGGTGTTGGTTCCGGAGCTTTTACATTTACACCGCCATTATTAAACGTAACAATCATTATATTTAAGTTGGCATCTACAAACTCTTCTTTAACTAACTCTATTGGACTAAATCCAATATTTTCAGTCTCATTTATTAATGCTTTTATATTTGCAAATTATCCGTCTATCTTTATAGTTCCTGACTCTGTATCATCTGAAAATACAAACCTTATAGTCCCCTCTTCGCTATTAATAGTTGAACCAAAACTTGCAGCAGAATGTTCAATTATATTTCCTGCAATAACCTCTTGTACTTCTAAAACATCAGG
>JAAYXD010000004.1 GCA_012516065.1 Clostridiaceae bacterium | reverse complement strand
GCATATGATTATAGTATGATTGTCTCCAGGATAAATAATATCTATTTTAGCCGGGCTGTCATACAAAAGGAAAATATAAACGTATTATTTATTGATTAATACGGACGGAGGAGATGATATAAATGATGAAGTATCTTGAAAAAACGCTTTACTTTGGTTTGGGTCTGATAACCTATTCCGCGGAGAAAGTCGAACAACTGGTGAATGAACTTGTGAAAAAGGGCGAAGTTGCTGCCGAGGATGCAAAAAAGCTTGTTAACGAATTGATTGAAAAAGGAGAAAGCCAGAAGGAAGCCATCAGAAAGTTTATCAGGGAAGAGATGGCCAAGCATTCGACCCAGAAAACCGAACCGGTTTCCGAAGATGCAATCAGGAAAATAGTGCGGGAAGAGCTGGAAAAAATGAAGAACCAGGAAGACACACAGGAATAAACAAAGGAACGGGGAGCGCAAGCTCCCCGTTTTTTATGCTAGATAAGTCCTCGAATCAGCCAAAAGAGGGGTCCGAAGCGAATTCCCGGACGATACCTGAACCTGTAGGGTCGCCTGAAAGGGGGTCTGTATATGGGACCGTACCGGGGAAAATTTCTCCTTGGAACGTATATGTATGGACTCATTGTGAATCAACTCCTTTACTGTCTTTGTATATTTTATGTAAATTAACACAAAAAAGTGACAAGCCTCGAAGCTGTTTGTGATATTATTCTTTTTTCCGTGTCTCTTACACGGTATAATAAACTTGTGGTTTCTGCAGTTATATTAAAGAGCCGCCAAAAATCCTTGCATTTGGCGGAGGATGCCGTTATTCGCTTATTGTCGCATGTTTTGAATAAAATTATCATTACGGAAAAGGTGATAAAATGGAGAAAAGAATAGGTGTTGTCGGCATTGTTGTCGAAAATCCGGATATAACCGGGAGGCTTAACTCTATCCTGCATGACTATGCCGAACTTATAATAGGAAGAATGGGAATTCCGTATCGACAAAGAAAGGTCAGGGTTATTTCGTTAATTGTTGAAGGAACGACCGATGAAATCGGAGCTTTGACCGGGAAAATCGGAAACCTTCCCGGCGTGAGCGTTAAAAGCGCCCTGTCAAAATCCTGATGCCTGATTCCCGATTCCATGCAATGTTCATGAATAGTACCTGAAAAGTTACTGTAATACCCGGCGGCCGGTAATGGGCATCCGGTTATCAGATGGTTTTCCGGCGTTTATTAGCTAAAAGATTCTGCAGCTGTGGAGGAAGCGGGGCTTCGCATATAATCTCGTCAACGTCATCGACGGAGCAGAGGATGTGAAGGTAAACCTTGTTTATTTTACTGCTGTCGCACAGCAGCACTTTTTTTGCGGATTTTTCTATCATAGCCTTCCTGATGTTATTTTCCTCAATTGAGGTATCGGTAGCTTTTCCGTCCAAACTCAGTCCCTTGCAGGAGAAAAAAGCAATATCGGCAGTATAGTTCCGGATAGTTCTTTCCGCCTCACTGCCTACGTAGGAGAACAAATTAGAAATTGCCATACCGCCGCTGCATATATGATTTATTTTCATTTTTGATAACAGGTAGGATGTTTTTACGCCGCTCGTGATTACAAACAGATTTTTTACATGTCCTATATAAGGCAGGATATTCAGAACACTGGTGGAGGCATCCATCATAATGATATGCCCGTCATGTATCAGAGACGCGGCTTTCTTTCCCATGATAGCTTTTGCCGTGTTTTGATTTTTCTCACGCAAAAGCAGAGGTGTAAATTCATAAGCGCCTCTGTTATTAAGCCTGACTCCGCCGTGTGTCCTGATAATAAGCTCTTCTTTTTCAAGAATGGCCAAATCGCGGCGTACCGTGGGCTCGCTTATGAAAAGCTTTTTGGCAAGATCCGACACGCTGAGCTCGTCCACTTCTTCAAGGATTGACAAATACTGGTTTTTCCGGTGATAAAATGGCATATCGGTTTCGTCCTTCAATCAAAAAATGAGCAAATGAGCAATAATTTGCTCAATAAATAATGTAAGCGTCAAACGCTGGCAGACAGCACTAAGATCTATCAGGCTTCTTACCGCCTAACCATTTATCAAAAGCATTGGAGATTTCAATCCTAAATTCTTCATCCGACAGGCCAAGGGCAGTTCCGCGTTCATACGCCAG
>JAAYXD010000287.1 GCA_012516065.1 Clostridiaceae bacterium | reverse complement strand
TCGCGTAGTGGAGCATCTCAGTCGCGGTTGGCTCATCGATTGCGCCGTCCTTAGTGGGCAGGCGCATTGCGCCAAACCCTAGTGCAGATACTTTGAAGTCTAGCCTGCCGAAGTTCCTATACTGCATTACGTCCTCCCGATACAGATATTGTGGCGCTTTGATGGTGATGGTAATCATGCACGCTGCTCAGCGTACGTTGTCATATTTCGCCTTGATGGCGGATCTGTCCTGCCTTGGGGCTCTATCAGAGAAGCGCGATCTCACCTGCCTCCTGGGCGATCGGCATTCTCTCCGAGCTATTCGGATATGCCCACTTAAGGCATAGGATGTTCCCCCTCTCGTTCGCCTTAAGGAACACAGCTATCTGAAAACCGATGCGCTTTCCTGTATAAGCGAATATGCGGACCATGTCCCAGGGGATCGAGAGTTGTATGCTCAGGGAGTCGGCTTCCGACTCCACGGAGAACTCGCCTTCACTCAGATCCAGGAACGATTCGGCGTGGGGCTTGAGCAATCTCAGTGTAGTCCGGTCCTGCCACCCAGCCACTTTGAATTCGACGCTCTCGGAGAAGCTGCCGCTGTTGTGCATTCTGCCGGCATCGAAGAGCATCCTGATGGACTGGATGCTATCTATGACATCAGTGCGCGCCGCACACGATTCCGCGTCACGGTTGTGCCGCTCGACTCGAAGCCTGAGGTTGAAGCACGCATAATTCCACCATATGCTTGCGTATGCCTCATATTCACGCATGACGGCAACTTCCTCAGCAGTCAGAAGAGCGTCACTTATTCGCTTGTTGTTCCTCCTGTAAAATGAGCCGGTTAGCCCTATGCAGTCAAGCTTCTCGTTGAAGCCAGAAGTACTGAACTCACATTCAACCGTCGGACATCCGCTCCGCGCTCTCGCGATCAACCGGTCGGCCAGCAAGCACTGGTCCTCGAACATCAGCGCGTCTATATCCTCCATGAATATCCTGACCATCTTTGCTCGGATATCTGCCTGGTCAACCGACTCATCATCGATCAGGCGAAGCAGCTTACTCGTGACAGCATCCGGCACTATGCCAGGATACACTGAGCAGAGGATACAGGCAACAAGTGATACGCATTCACATTGCCGCGCTAGCCTCGCCCGCTCTATCAACACATCCCAGTCGATCTTGGTGCGATACTTGCCAATGAGCAGAGCAATGTCATGGATATCGCACAGCCTGACACCGAATCCCCACTGGCGCTTGTTGAGCATCTCGTGTACATCCTTGAGGAGATGCCGAGTGAAGTGACCGATTAGGTGGACAAGTCTGTCGTGAATCTCGAGCAGCCATGCACCATGTCCATCTCTCTCTTCATAGACAGCTCTGTAGACGAAGCTCCTTGGGTCATTCTTGCCGTACATAGGCATGTAATAGAGGGCATTCACGTGAAGATCCACACAGAGAGCGATTTCCTTTCCTCCGATATCTACTCGTTTCCGGACCGGATCTATATGGGTGTAATGGTTAGCATCGTAGATAGCTCTTGGGAGGTTCTCTAGGATGTTCCCGCCGTCTGCATAGCTGTAACCAAGCTGGTCTAGGATTTCGAGTGTAGACTGCTGGTCCTCAAGATCGATGAGAACATCTATGTCATTGCTCTTTCGGATCTCGGGTGGATCATATAGATCCGCGCTGAGGTAGTAGCCCTTGAGGAAGACTGCTCTTACGCCGCGGGCGCGGGCAGCAGCTGCTATTTTGATAGTCTCATCCAAGATGACTCTGTTGCGGAGTCTCTGTCCCGCAAGGAGTTCCGACACTCGCGTATACTCAGCTGGATCCAGGTCTCTCAGTTCTTCGTGGAAGATGCGAGACAGCCCTAGCCTCCGCATAGTGGCAACAAGTTCCCTCCTGCTGCCTCCATTACCTCGGCAGGCTTTCTCCAGGTAAGCTAGTAAGCACCTCTTCTCGTCCATGCCCATCACCTCCGTGCGCATGGTCATGTCTGGGAAAATTATGTAGTTCTGGTCGGTGTGTTGAGACGAAGCGCCATATTGCCTCAGATACCTCATCGCGAGAAAGCCGAGCGGGGATTTCCTCAATCAGTACTCCGTTGCGTCGCAGATAGCTGAGTCCTCGAGCTGTGTCTCCACGAAATACCGCGATCTTCGTCCAGAATCGCCTCAAATCCCGAAGTGTGCTCATCGCTCCCTTGGTGCGCACGGATCTCTGAATCTGTCTGCAGAGAGAAACAAGTCCGGCTGGCTTTGGCAGCCTCAGATAGATGACGCAGTAAGATGGGATCGCTCCCGATTCTACCAGGTTAAGCATAAGCTCCGCCTGAGCCAGACCCCGCGGCGCACCGTCAAGTATCACGAACATACCGCTTCGAGCCAGACGTCCCGCCAAGTGAAACAGGATCTCGTCGATAGGCAACGGAGCTAGCGTCCCCCTAGTTCGTGATGCTGAAGCCGCAGGCTTGTGGTTCTCCAAGATATCTAGCTCCCGCCTGGTGAGATACTCATCGAGGGTGTGGGTCCGGAGCAGCCGCGGAACGGAGAGCACGACAGCTCGCGGGCCCAACCGATCAGCAAGGATCGCCACCTGGGTCGACTTGCCTGAACCCGGCATACCTGAGATCGTGATCACACACAATGGACTCCATCTCCTCGTGCGCCCGAGCAGGTGAAGCACGCCCCGCCCTGCTCTCGTCAGGAATAGCCATCAGCTGTTGACCTCTCGTAGCACTCCTCGCTTTGCGCGAATACTGCCGATATTGTGCTGCCGCACACGATTCGTTTCCAGTACATCCACCGAAGCACTTCGTTGAGGCTCCTGTATTTGCAGCGCTCACATCCGGGGATCGAATCGTATCCAGCAGCAAAGGCCTTGTGCAGGACACTGAGGAATCTCCGTCGCCTATCGCCTGCCCAGATCTCACCGAAGCTCTGGTGGTTCAGATTGCCGTAGATGGCTAGATCCTTTTCGTGCCACGCTCCTCGCCAGCCCTCCTGACAGGCAGCGACGTTTCCGTCTGCGTGTATTGTCACTCTGGTCGCTAGTGCAGGATCAAGCAATGCCTCGGGCAAGTCCCGCCACTGCGCTCCCGGCGGTACCACTGCCAGGTCGTTCATCCAGACCTGAAAGACCTCGGAATCCAAAGCGAGCAATGCCATGCGTACAGAGGGCCATCGCTTCTTCCATTCTCCCTCGATCTCGTCCAGCAGAGTGTAGCGCACATAGTGGAAGCCAAGTTCACGGCACAGATGTGCAAAGGGAACCGCGTCATCGATCGTCTCTGGGCGAACCAAGAACGTGGCACCATTGACCACCTGTCGGTGAGCGCGCATTGATATGATGCTCCGGAGACAGGCCACTCTCTGCTCATATCTGAGCGCCCTAGGTCCCGGCCGGTGCAGGCGGTCATGCAAGTCAGGATCGGTGGTATTCAGGCTAAGGCGCAGGTGAGTGCAGTACTCTGCAATCGATTCTGCGTGTTCGGCGATATTGGCTCCAGCAGTAATGAGTACGGATTTCATTCCGAGCTCATGGCACAGCCTAAGGGCCCGCCCCAGTATCGGAGACACGGTGCTCTCGCGGCCCGCGAACTTGACTGCTCTTACGCCTCCCTGGGCCAAGTCCGTGATCAATCTAGCAACAACGTCCCAAGACAACTGAGCTGCAGGTGAGTAGATTTTGGATACGAAGCATCCCTTGCAATTGTCCCAACACCGATGCGTCAGATAGACAAAGGCCATCAGGGGATACTGGCCATAACCACTATGCGAACAGGCGAACTCCAGGTAGTCTTCAGGTTCCAGAGGGTAGAAGTAGAAAGGACTCACTTCTGCATATTGACCTTCCCCTGCGTCCAGTCGGTTAAGTCTCCTTAGCATACGCTAGTCCCTCCTCGTTCGGCGTGCACTCAGGTACCCGTGGTGTCTAGATCGGTTTGATACCACTCGGCCTGAGTCCGGAACAGAGCAGCGTAGATTCCATCTTGATCGATCAGCTCCTGGTGAGTGCCCTCCTCCACGACTCTACCGCCGTCCATCACTATTATCCGGTCAGCAAGACGAACAGCTCCCAGACGGTGGGTTATAAACACCGCGGTCGTCCCTTCTACCAACTCACTGTAGCAGCGATAGACTTCGGCTTCGGCTAAGGGATCGAGCGCAGATGTCGGCTCATCGAAGACGAGTATGGCAGCCTGACCATGGCGCATGAAGGCTCGCGAAGCAGCAAGCCTTTGCCACTGGCCTTCAGACAGGTCTATGCCTTCAAAGATCCTGCCCAGCCTGGTGTTGTATCCGTCTGTGAGACGGTCGGCAACTTCATCGATTCCGCCCATCACCGCCGCTCTTCTGATTGCCTCGCTATCGTCCATGCGATCGAGCGATCCAAGAGCGATGTTCTCTCCGATGGTGAAGTGATAGCGTGCGTAGTCCTGAAACACGGTGCTCTGCTGTTTCCGCAGGTGTTCAACATCAAAATGCGCTAAAGGAATGCCATTGTAGCGGACGACGCCAGCTGTGGGCCTATACAGCCCTAGCATAACCTTCGCTAGGGTGGTCTTGCCCGAGCCGTTCAGTCCGACTAGTGCGACTCGCTCGCCCCGCCCGATCGAAAGGTTGATGTCAATTAGCGAGGGTTCGGTCGAACCCGGATATGTGAAATAGCAGTTCTCAAGCTGCACGGCAAAGGCATTGTCCGCCTGGACCTGTAATTGGCCGGAAGACTCCTGTCGAGTCTCGACGAGAAAATCCGACAGATCACGAGTGTAGATCAAGTCGTTCTGCAGGCGCAGAACAGCAGTGAAGAGAGTATGCAGGGCGGCCTGCGCCTCGACCACAGCGCCCGACAGCATGGCGAAGTCTCCGACCGTGTACCTGCCTCGACTCGCCATGTATGCCAGCAGCACGAGTGCAACCAGGTAGGCAATCACATTCAGGGCGTCGCCGGCGATCCCGGTAATCGCATAGCGCGTCTCGAGACGACGTCTCTCCTCTAGATGCGCATCGGCTATGTCAGACCATTGCTCCTGCAGGTATTCGCCTGCTTCAAAGACACGGATCTCCTTCGCTGCACGCGTGTCCGTTAGGAGGTTCATCAGGTACGTCATCTTTCTCTGTCCGGGAGTCTGCTTCTTGTTGAGTTGCCAACGTCGAAACCCAGCTGCGGCTCTGTTGGCTGCGACCGGCAAAGCCGAACCGACGAGCAAGATGACGAGCCAGGAGGATCTCACCGCGAGGAGTGCAGTGATACTGCAGAGCTGGAGTGCAGTCTGAAAAACCGAGACCGTTCCTCGCAGGAGGTGGACCATCTGGCCTTGAGTGGCAGCTGTAGCCCTTTGCAGACGATCATAGTAGGATGGCTCCTCCATCGCTTCGAGGGGAGTTGTTGCAGCCAGCTCAAGCACCTCTCGCTGTGCCTCTAGCACTGCTCTCTCACGAAGGTGGTCCTCCACGAGTCTAGTAGCTCTCCACAGGAGTCTAGCGGACATGGCAGCTCCTGCCCACAACAACGCCCAAGGCATCACTGCGGGTAGTTGCTGAGGGCCACCCTCAGCCAACAGGGGTAGGCGATCCACTACAGGCTTGACCAGGATCAGTCTGACGGTAGGAGCAAACCCAGAAGCAACAGACAGGGCAGCCCACCCAATAGCGAGCGCAGGCCCTGATCGCCACAGCATGGCCATCAAACGCGGGATGAATGCAAACTGCTTTGCAGACCGGCGCAGTCTCGCGAGCATCTGGTCAGTCATTCGCGGCTACTCTCCTATCCTCGTACCAGGAGGCTTGGCTCCTGTACATCGCAGCGTATTCACGTCCGAGCTTCATCAGCCTATCATGGCTCCCGCTCTCTGTGATCCGGCCACTCGATAGGACCAAGATCCGATCTGCGAGCCGTACGGATCCGAGGCGATGTGAGATCAGAATAACCGTCTTTCCACGAGCCAGTTCCGTAAATCTGCGGTAGAGATCGGCTTCTGCCATCGGATCCAAAGCAGCAGTGGGCTCATCGAGGATGAGTAGATCAGCCCGCCTGAAAAAGACCCGACCAAGCGCGACCCTTTGCCACTCTCCGCCAGACAAATCGGTGTCCCCGAATTGCTTCCCGATAAGCGAGTCAAGTCCATTCGGCAGTCGCCGGACGATGTAGTCGATGCCTCCCAATCTGGCTGCCTCCAGCAACGCATGATCGTCATCGAGCTCCTCGACGCGGCCAAGCCCGATGTTTTGTCGCAGAGACAACTGGTAGCGAGTGAAATCTTGAAACAAGACGGCGCTTGAGTCCCATACAGAATGCCGGTTTCCGTGTTCGAGCGCGATGCCATCGAACAGGATCCGCCCCTCTATAGGTTCATACAGGCCAAGCAGAAGCTTCACTATTGTGGTCTTGCCCGCTCCGTTGCATCCAACTATTGCCACAATCTCACCAGCGGCAATAGAAAAGCTCAAGTCCTGCAATACGTATTTGTCGCTTCCGGGATACCGGAAAGACACGCTCTCGAAGCTGATGCCTGTTCGCAGAGGAAAGGAGATCAAAGAACTGCCAGCTTTCGGTTCTTCGTCTGCAGAAGTGCTCAAGAAGTCTCTGATGTCTGAGCAGACGAGTAAGTTCTCGCGTAGGCGACTGGCTATGTGGAGAACCTCTTCTGACCGGCTTGTCAGCAGAATCAGCGTACTGGTGAGCATGACATAGTCACCAATTGTCAGCTGCTGGGCAGAAACGCGCAACAACAGGAGCCATACAGCTATCGCAACGAGTACAACCATGCCAAGAGTGCTAGTCGATCTCAGCAACTCATTGCGCGTCAGAACCGACATCTGTTGCTTGCGCATATTCAGCGCACGATCATACCATAGGCGACGGAAGTGCGATCCAAGACCGTACTGCCGCACCTCGTGCGCGTATTGCCGAGTAGTAAGCAGCTCGGTCAGATAGTTCGTCCAACGCACGTCCTCTGTCTGTCCTCGGTACAGACTCCAGATCCCTGCGCTGCCGCGAAGGTGTGCCCATATCATGGGAGGCATCGCCAAGAGCAAACAAGCTGGAACGGCCGGGTGGATGCGAAGCGCAAGGACCCACAGAGAAGCCCACTGGACCAAAGCGATGCATAGATCGATAACCTGCTCTGCGACAAGGGGGATTCTTGATTGGGCGCCGCGGCGTGCACGATCGAGTAGGTTACAGAACTCAGCATTCTCCAACCGGGGATAGGCAACTCGAGAGCACTTCTCCACTATCGATTTGCCGAGGTAGCGCGCTATCCGACCGCGCACCACGACGCTGCAATACTCGATAGCGTGACTGGCTACTGACTGAAGCAATGAGGTCCCGGCGATAGCCAGTATGAAGACAAGGCTAAGGGCCCAGTCCGGGCCAGCGATAGAGTCACCGCTCTCCAACCATCCGGCAATCAGGTCAATCAGCCGACGCAGCAACAACAGCTCGGCAGGTGTTGCTGCAGCCTTGAGCACGAGGAACACTAGAAGGCACACAGCCACCCTCGGTGCTGCCTGCCTGACTACCGCAATCACCCACACGCCGCGACGAAAGCTGGCCGCAGACCTTCGGAGGGCATCCAGAACAGAACCACTGCTCGCTTCCAAAGCTCCCATCTGCTCTACTCCTTGTGGTGAGCCTTCGAGGCATAAGCTGCCGCGGACCTTACCGCGCCTCTCAGCCGTCGCTCTACTAGATCAGCGAGGGCTGCCGCTTCACTGTCGGTATACCAGTAGCAGATAAGGCCGGAGCTTTGCTCGAGGCACCCTGGGCTGACTTGGAACACGCGGTGGGCCAGCGCATCGGCACATTCCATCAAACGGGGGCCCCCCAACAGAATGCCTATCTGGAATACACAGAGGCGCAGTTCTGGGCCAAACATCGAGTCTAGCTCTATGCGCACCTGATCGAGGCAATCTGCCAGCCAGTCCACTCGCCCGTCCACGAGCACGGCACGCGGCCACCACAGATAGAGACTTGAGGACTGCCGCGTGAACCTCGCTCCTTGCACATTGGACTCGTCTAGGTGCGATCTCTGGATCGCCTGCATTACCCTCAAACCCACAATCTCACTCAGCAGCGAGGTTGTGAGATGACCTACCAATCTATTCAAGAATCCCTGCTTACCTGCTGTCTTGCCGTCTGGGAGAACCTCAACGCCTCCGTCGAGCCACTCCTTTGCACTCTGCCAGAGGCTACCTTCGTAAAGAGGGCGAATAAGTGCTAGTGTGCTATCTCCCTTGTGCGACCTCACGGCGCTCCAAAAGCACGGAATACTCAACACATGCGGTGCAAGCCGCCTGGCATCGACCGCAACTGGGGACGCCGTATGCCATATGCTCTCTGCTAGAGCCACTCGTCGAGCGTACTCAGCCTCGTTCCTCTCAGCGACTGTCTTGAGCGAGGAAGTGACCCCGCGCTGACCGCTTCTCTTCAAGTCATCCATGGCGTGTTCGCTCGCAACGGAGAGTGTGCGCAGCTTGGCATCTGCTGATAGGTCCTCGCACAGCAGCTCGGAGCTGCATATGACGGCAGTGAAACAGAAAGGGCGATCCTCGGGATCAGGGAAGAAGCGGCGACTGACTGAGATCACTGCCTGACGAGCTTCGTCTAGCGCTCGGCAGATCGACTCCTGATCAGAACAACTATGAACCAAAACGATCTCATCGCCAGAGGAAAAGAGAAGCGCGTAACTGCCTTTCACCAGTCGGTCCAGTGCCTCGGCGATCTGAGCTCTGCTCTCTTGGACAGCGTGACTCACAACCAGTGGTCCGTAACGCTTTACGAAGTGTGTGAGGTGATCAAAATCCAACGTGGCCATTGTGAACACACCCTGCTGAGCGATCGCTCGGGCCGAGCATATGAACTCAGCCACAGAATCAGTACGGACGCTCACTGCACACCCTCCTCTGACCGCCCGCCTGTACCAGTCATCAGGCTGGGCATCACCGACAGACCATCAGGGCCGATCTGCAAGCTGTCACCCGTGCTGATCCTGCTCCTGGCGTTAGCCACTACTATCGCCGGAATGCCTCTCTCGCGAAGTATGATGGCGAGATGGCATAGCAGCGGGCAGCGCTCAAACACGAATCCGTGCACGTACTGAATGATGGAAGCAAGGCCGATCGATGGATACTCGGCTACGACGATGATAGGCTTCTGCTGACACAAATCATGAGTTTGGGCAACCAGTTCGCTGCTGGCAACTCCATCATCAAGATGCCTTACGCTGATCATGAAACGCTCTGCCAGCTCGTCGTATTCAGATATGTCGTCAAGACAGACCGCATACCCTGAAGCGACGCCAGGAGAGACTGTTGCGGCCTGTGGCACGCACTGTAGCGGCTGGTTTTCCACGGTCAAATCCTTGATGTATATCTCCTGGTTGTAGATATACCACTCGAGGCGTACTTCACCGAACGCGTCGCAGAACTGCCGCGTGACCTGAGCTACGCGTTCAGCCAGTTTCTCGTCCAGGTCAATGGTATAACGCTCGCAGTCCACGGTTACCCAGTCCATTGTCTCACTATCGAAGAAAGCTCTCTGATCGTATTCGGGACGGTCGATTGTCTCGAGTCCCAGTCTCCCATAGCTGTAGACTGTCGCCGGCCATCGTCCACTCTTTGTGCCTTTGGCGCCACCTGGATAGGCCTCGATGACTATGGAGTCGTCCCCAAGGACGGTAGAGAACCCAATCATGTCGGACGGGACTATCTCGGATATCTCTGCGGCAGCGTATGCCGGGTCGGCTAGGCGGTTGCAGTCCATTCCCTGCGCCAGCGCCAGCTCCAGTTTGCTTAGGTGCACTCTCTGAGTTCTATCTCCCCAACTAACCCTCAGGTACGGGATGGAGAGCTGGGAGCTGATATCCTTCACAATAGCAGGCAAATCAGATCTGCGATAGACGACATAGATCGTCCGGAACGTACAAAGACCTTTCCTCAGGCAAAACAACCTAAACCAGATCTTCTTCCGCAGTTCCTTGATCAGCCTATCGCCACACTTGCCCAGATCGAGCTTGTAGATCCGAGATAGCTCCTCTTCGAAAGCCCACGTGCTGGTGATTCGAGCCGCCTCTGTCGAGGTGATTCGTCTTGCCTGCAACAGGAACAGCCGGTCGCCGTCCCATACCCACTCGATGTCCCAAGGACCGCCCGGTAGACGCTCGGCAATGCTTGCAGATCGCAGGAGTGCGTCAGTGAGCAGTGGCGGCACATCTTCCTCGCCGGCAACTCCGCTTAGGTCTCGCAGACGTATCTCACGGCATGCCCCTCTCCCGCTGGTGACTGCGTTCGCAGAAGCCCTCTCGAACTGCACGATCGGCTCTCTGGCACCAGTAAGCGGGTCGCAGGTGAACATCACACCGGCGACGTGAGGCTTGATATCCCTCTGCACGATCACAGCCATGCTAGTCGGTAGCTGTCCGCCGTTGTAGAAGAGAGCCCTCTCAGTGAAGAGAGAGGCCCAAACGGCTCGAATGCTTGTCAAAACGTCCTGAGTGTTTCGGTTTCCAGGTACAGACTCATAGATACCAGCCTGTGACCTGATCTCTCCGTCCTCATGAGGTGCGGACGAACGAACGATGACAGGGCCAGCCGCCAGCAGCTCCTCTGATATGGAAGCCACTAGTGTCTCAACCCAATCTGGAAGAGGGGCGGTGAGTATGTGGTCGCGCAGACCGCGTAGAATGACCCCTGTCTGAACGGGGTTATCTTGGATCGCCGAGAGGCTCCGGCCAATTTCGGAGCCCAGTCCAGTTTCTTCCTGCACTGCCCGCCAGAGATCGACCGTCAGGCTCCATCCTGCAGGCACGGAAAGGCCGACAGCCGACAGCCGCCCTAGATTGTGGGCTTTGCCTCCAACCACCTCTGGACTATGTTCAGCGCATAACGAGAGTGGTACTGCGTATCTGGAGCTGATCGGGTTCACAGAAGCCACCTCCAGCATCCAGCTGCATACCCATTATTTCCATATTGAAGACAAAATTCCTCCATCTAGGCGTTTTCGTAGGCGAAGACTGCCTAGGCGAAGGGTAACACCGAAACGAACAACAATGATTAGGACAAGACATGTTAAGACCGTTTGCACAAAAGCTGGCACACTATAATCAGTTGTAGTTGTAGTTACATGGGGAGGAGGCAAAATGGACAAGTTTCAAAGAATTAGTGAAGTTTTGCACTACATAGAAGATCATCTGGACGATATTGCAGACTATGAACAGATTGCCAATGCGTTTTGTTTTTCACCGTACTATTTCCATCGGCTGTTCTCTGCTGTCGTTGGAAAACCCATTGCCGCATACATACGCGAACGCCGGTTGGCAAAAGCCGCGAGATTGCTCACAGATCCAGACAAGACTATCACATCCATATGTTTCGAATGCGGGTTCAACTCATCCCAGTCTTTCTGTCGTGCCTTCAGGAATAGCTATGGCATTTCTCCAACCGACTATAGAAGGCTGGGTTATACTCCGGTAATCATGTCTGTTGAAGAGATTGTAGAGAAATTTACGAACAAATTGAGAGGAGGTATCCTTGTGAACCCAAAAATGATAAAAAGAGGAGAGCTATTGATAGCCGGTGTTACAGGAGATGGGAGCAAGACCTGTGAGTCATGGGAGCGATTCTGCGAGCTCAACGAGAAGATTGGCTTTAAGAACAAGGTATCAGATAACGGATACGAGGTCCGCATTTACAATGGTGACCAGTGTAAATGCCATGTAGGTGTCTGTGTATCAGACAGTGAAGTTGATAGCGCTTTTACTCTATTGAGATTACCTGCATCCACCTATGCATCGTTCGAAGTATATGTTGCCCGCGGCTATGATAGCGAGAATGACGCTATGGACGAATGGCTGGAAGCAAATAAAGAAAGACACAAACAGCGCACGATTGATGGTAACCCATATGTGGTTGAGTATTATGATGAAAGGTTCGACGGCAACAGTGAAGACTCAATAGTGGAGATATGGATTCCGATTGAGAGGGTCAAGTGAAGATGAAGCGAGGCGATTGTCAGCCTGTCTAAAGCCTCCCGAGATACGCCTCGACTGATTCTACGAACTTGCGGAGATCCTTGAGGACATTGCATATGATTGAGTGTAGTTCCTCGTCAGTGATCTCGTGGTAGAAGTGAACCAGACGATCGCGGTACCTGGCCATCATGACTAGAGCTTCTTCCAGATCAGAGGGAACTATCCCGAACCTTGCCAGATTTGTTGCGATACTCTTGTACTCGAGAGGGAGTTCAGGACCTCCGCTCTTCGCGAGGAGATGGCGCCCAACATCGAACACAGCCCCGAGGCTTCTGCAAAGATGGCTGTCCGCGATGGCGGGAAGATCGCTGCCGGGCGACAGGAAGTCCTCCTTTGGCGCCTTGACGAGCCGTTCGAGTCGATCGATGCTCTTGACGATTTGAATGAGACGGCTCTTCACCGTCACCCTGTCAACCACTCGCCTACGCCTCCTCCAGGATTTGGTCCAGGTGTTCTTCCGATATATCACATAGGACTCACAAGCCCTTCATCGTCAGCGATATCCTCCTTCTCTGAAGATCCACATCGAGCACTCTGACAGTTACGTGTTGCTGCAGCTTGACTACGTCCCATGGGTTTTTGACGAAGTTGTCAGACAGCTGACTGACGTGGACGAGGCCGTCTTGGTGGACACCGATGTCGACGAACGCACCGAATGCAGTGATGTTTGTGACCACTCCAGGCAGTACCATCCCGGGTTTGAGGTCCTCGAGAGTGTTTATCCCTTCGGCGAATTGGACAACCTCGAACTTCTCCCTCGGATCGCGGCCCGGCTTTGCCAGTTCGGCCATAATGTCTGTCAGCGTGGGCATTCCTACTGTGTCGGAGACGTACTTCGACAGGTCGACTTTTTCCTCAGATCCTCGCTCTTCATGAGGTCTGCAACTGAGCAATTCAGATCTTTGGCCATCTGATCTACAATATGGTAGCTCTCCGGGTGCACTGCGCTGGCGTCGAGAGGATTGGTGCCTCCCTGAATCCGAAGAAAGCCTGCGGCCTGCTGAAATGTCTTTGGACCAAACCCTTTGACCTTCATCAGCTCGGCCCGGGACCGGAAGGGACCATTCTCGTCTCTGTACTCGACTATCCGTGATGCAAGCGTAGGACCGACCCCTGACACATAGGTGAGCAGCTGCTTGCTCGCAGTGTTGACGTTCACTCCAACGGCATTCACACAGCTGATGACGACATCGTCGAGACTCTGCTTTAGGGCAGCCTGGTCTACGTCGTGCTGATACTGCCCGACGCCGATCGCCTTTGGGTCGATCTTGACCAGCTCAGCCAGCGGGTCCATCAGCCGCCGGCCGATCGACACTGCACCCCGGACGGTCACGTCCTGGTCCGGAAACTCCTCTCTGGCAGCTTCTGAGGCGCTGTATACGGAAGCTCCGCTCTCATTCACCATCACTATGGGTATGTTTGACGGCAGTTTGAGCTTGCGGAGGAAGGCTTCCGTCTCTCTTCCCGCTGTGCCATTGCCGACAGCGATGACTTCGACCTTGTATGTCTGGCACATCTCGAGGACCGACACCGCCGCCTCCAATGCGGCACGCTCCGATCCGTGAGGGTAGATCGTATCTGTATGAAGCAGCTTCCCCTGTCTGTCATGACAGACGACCTTGCAGCCGGTGCGGAATCCGGGGTCGATAGCCATGACGTTCTTCGGCCCGAGAGGCGGTGCCAGCAGCAGCTGTCTCAGATTGTCGGCAAACACTCTGATGGCAGCCGTATCAGCTCTCTTCTTCAGTTCCTGTCGGGCCTCGTTCTCCATCGAGGGTCCCAGAAGCCTGCGATACCCGTCCTTTGCAGTCTCTCTGACCAGTTCAGACGCAGGGCCGTCGCCTGTGACGAACTGCCCATAGAGAAGGTCAAGCGCGTCTTCCTCAGGAGGAGCGACCTTGAGGCTCAGAAAGCCTTCCCTCTCTCCGCGGAACATCGCGAGGACCCGGTGTGACGGCGCACGAAAGGCAGGCTCCTCCCACTCGAAGTAGTCGCGGTACTTCGCGCCGCCTTCCTCGCCTTCCGGAGCGACCGATGATCTCAAGCTGGATCTAGTCAGGTAGAGCCTGCGCATCTTGCCTCTGGCCTCTTGGTCTTCGCTGATGCGCTCCGCCACGATATCCGCAGCTCCGGAGAGGGCCTCCGACACCGAGTTGACTGCCTTCTCAGGGTCTACGAACGGCAGCGCCTCGCTCTCGAGGTCTGTTGCGACCTGGGCTATGACTATGTCGGCGAGCGGCTCGAGTCCCTTCTCCCGGGCGATGGTCGCCCTCGTTCGCCGCTTCGGCCTGTATGGGAGATATATGTCCTCGAGTTCGGCCAGCGTCTGAGCCGACTGTATCTTCGCTTCCAGCTCCTCTGTGAGCAGTTCGCGCTCTGCAAGAGACTTGATTATGGCCAGCCTTCGATCCCTCAGCTCGGCCAGCTGGGCGAGTCGGTCTCTTATGCTGGTGATAGCCACCTCGTCCAGGCTTCCTGTTGCTTCCTTGCGGTACCTGGCGATGAAAGGCACAGTAGCGCCGTCCGCCAGAAGCTCCGCTGTAGCACGGACCTGATCCGGCTTG
>JAAYXD010000323.1 GCA_012516065.1 Clostridiaceae bacterium | reverse complement strand
ATTGGAATAATATATAAATTCACCATATACGTTAATATTCGATGAAGTGTCCTCATTAATCCTTACAACATTGCCGTCTAAAGTCATTTTGTAGATTCTTCCCCCATCGCTGTTGTTTGCATAATATATGCAGCCGTCCTCAGCGTTTATATAATTGCAATCATTATCAATTAACTTTACCCTTTCAGTACCGTCCAGTTTTATTTTATATATGCTCCCCTTATCGTTTTTGTTAACATAATAAATCCAATCCTTAGTTACATTTAAGCAATATGACTTGTCGCTGCTTATTTTCGTTCTGCAGCTGCCATCGGTCTTAATCTTATATATTCCATACCCATCACTTTCATTGCTATAGAAAATCCAATCATCTTTCCCTGTTATATCCCAGGCTTTGTCACTGTTTAACTTTTCTACATAGGCTCCGTCAATGCTGATTCTGTATATCGAATCATCATCACCGGAATTGCTGAAATAAACCCAATCGCCCAAAACATTTATATACCATGCGGATATGTTTGCCAGCACTTGTTCAAAACTGCCGTCAATTTTTACTTTACAGAGCTTGTTTGTAATAGAGTAGTAATCCCACAAACCCTGCGACGAAACCAGCCCGCCGTTTATAATATTACCTTGCGAATTGCCTCTGCTGCTTCTTGATACCTTTATATCCCTTTGTTGGGATCCGTCAAAAGCATCATCCCCGTTAACTTGTTCCAATATATCTTCAAAAAAGTCATCTTCAAAAATATCGTCTTCAAAAAAAATATCATCCAGATCCATAGGGCTTTTTTTCTGTTCTTCCGGAACAAATTCAGGATATACCTCTGTTTTATCGAATTCTGCATCCCTCTGTTTTTCATTTCTTTTCTTATATCCGGGAAGGGTAAGGCACTGATTTTTTTCTTCGGTGCCCAGAGAATCCAAAACCCTTTCAAGTTCCTGCCTCATTTCCGAAGCATTGGAATACCTCTCTGAAGAATTATGCCTGCACGCCTTGAGTATAACCGCACCAAGCTTATCTCCCGCCTCAATGGGAGAATTCAACTCCTCACCGGAAATCCTTCTCTCTAAAGCTTCTTCACTGTCTTTATATTTTATAACTTCCGGGTAAGGCGGAACAAGAGGTATTCTGCCGCAATTCAACAACCTGTACAGAACAATTCCCAAAGAGTATAAATCGGCTCTGACATCATATTTCTCGCCCCTAAAAACTTCAGGAGCCATAAAAAGCGGCGTCCCTTTCATTGATGCCGCTCTTCCGCTTTTCGATAATTCCTTTGAAATTCCGAAATCCCCCAGTTTAAACTCTCCATATTTCGATACAAAAATGTTTTCGTCTTTAATATCCCTGTGTATTATCCCCCTTTGCGAGCAAGTCTCAATTGCCGAACAAATATCTATACCAAGCTTTATTACGTCCTTCCTTGTTAACAATGTTTCACTGATAAAACTGTGAAGTGTTTTAAGGTACTCCATTCTAAGAAGTATATCCCAACCCGGAGGATCATCCCTTTTTATAACCATGTGATCCTCATAACCCACAATATTGCTGTTACCCTTTAGTGTATACATAACCCTTATTTCATTAACAATATTTTTAACAGAGTCCTCAAAATAGTCCATCAGAGAATCATCATTTGTGGCCATAACTGCAGAAGCCTCTCGATACTGTCCTTTTGTAGGCACACGTATTACTTTTAATGCCGCTTCATACCTGAATCCCCATTCTTCCTTAACTATTTTAAATACCTGCCCAAAGCTTCCCTCTCCAATTAATTTTTCTACATACCAGCCACCCCAAAGGGGTTCATATCTTTTTATATAATCTATATCGCCTTGCACAACTTACCTCCTACTTAATCATACCTTTACCCTTCAATATCTTTAATATTAATTAATATAGAAGTAATGTTATCATCACCGCCCCTGTTTAATGCTTCCTTCACAAAAGATGCACATATTTCACTGTTTTTCATTTTTCCCCGGGCTATTTGCAGCAATGCCTGCTCTTCAATTGTGTCTGTAAGTCCGTCACTGCATATCAAAAATTTGTCATCCTTTTCTATTTCAATAATGTCCGAAAAATCCGCTTCCAATATTCCTTCGGAAGGAGAAATTCCAAAATATCTGTATAGCCGGTGCCTGCTGTTATGGGTTAAAGCCGATTCCCGGGTCAAAGCTCCAAGTCTTATAAGCCGCTCGGCTTCTGTATGATCGGTGGTAAGCCGTTTAATTTCTCCTTTTCGTATTAAATAAACCCTGCTATCGCCCAAATTTAGTGCCACCGCCTTATTACCGGAAATGGTAAGGCAGGCAAAAGTGGTTCCGATAGGACTGCCCTTTTTAACCGACATATCATATATATATTCATTGGCCTTTAAAACATAACTTTTAAGGCAACGGATAAT
>JAAYXD010000003.1 GCA_012516065.1 Clostridiaceae bacterium | reverse complement strand
TTACTATGAGCAGGAAGAGGTTGATCGTGTTGTGAAGGAGGCCGACGAGAAGGGCTACCAGATCGCCAGCCACGCTATAGGCGAAGCGGCCATCGATCGAATCATCGCAGCGCTGAACAAGACGACTTCCGGGCGCCTGCACCGCATCGAGCACTGCGAGTTCCACAACGACGAGTCGCTCGAGGAGCTGAAAAAACTTCGCTATGCCGTTATGATGCAGCCGGGCTATGCCTGGATCGATAAACGTTATCTTAACACTTATACGCAATTTCTGCCGCAGGAGATCGTCGACCGTCTGCGCTTTAAAACCCTGTTCGATGCGGGCATCTGCCTTTGCGCCTCCAGCGACAGTCCCGTTCAGGACCTGGATCCATGGCTGCAGATGCTCGGCATGGTAGATTTCTATAATCCGCAGGAATCTGTCACGCCCTATGAAGCTTTCCGCTGCTATACGATCAATCCCGCAAAGGCCATTCTGGAAGAAGATGAGCGCGGTACCCTGGAAGTCGGAAAGGCGGCGGATTTTTTCACGGCCGAAGAAGACCTCTTTACACTGGATCCGAAGGACATCGTATCCTTCCGACCGGTATGCACATACTATGGGGGCCGCCCTTACCGCAGAAAAAAAGGGACCGTTGCAGAGCTCGCATGGTCTATGCTGAAAAAAGCCAGGCCTGTATAACCTGACTAACGCATCTGTCATCACTGGTGCATTAACATATCCCGGGAAGTAATTTTCCGTGGGGCACCACGATTTTTATGCTCATTCCATATTATGTCAAATCAGTCTACAGGATTATGTGATTTAAGGGCACAATATCTATTAATTTCCATGCTTTGGCATAAATTCCATGTCTGCTTAAAGTGCAGGAAAACAGCAACAGTAATGCCACCCCGGAAAAAAGCAAAACCTACTTGAATATACAGTAAAAATGGTTGATAATAAATTATAGAGCACTTACATAATACATATACAGGAAAGAGGAATATATTATGGTAATTCACAAGACAAAAACTTACCGCGAAATGAGCAAAAAGGCAGCCAATATTATTGCCGCGCAGGTAATTTTAAACCCCGCGTCCGTTCTCGGTCTTGCGACCGGTTCAACTCCTGTCGGGACATATGAGATTCTCGCAGAATACTGTGTTAACAACGGAGTTGATTTTTCAAATGTCAAAACAGTGAACCTCGACGAGTACTATGGTCTTGACTCGGCTGATGAGCAAAGCTACAGGTACTTTATGAATAAACACCTGTTTGAAAAGATTAATATCGATATGCGCAATACGCATGTGCCGAACGGCAGGGCTGAAAATATTGACGAAGAATGCCGCCGCTACGAACAGCTTATTTCATCTTTGGGCGGGATAGACCTTCAACTGCTCGGTATAGGCCATAACGGGCATATAGGATTCAACGAGCCCGGCGATGTATTCCTCAAAGAAACCCATTGTGTCGATTTAGGCGAAAGCACTATAAAAGCAAACTCAAGATTTTTCAACAGCATTGATGAAGTCCCGAAAAAAGCAATTACAATGGGTATAGGCACAATTATGAAGGCAAAAAAGATTTTACTGTTAGCCAGCGGCGAAGACAAAAAGGAAATATTGAAAAAAGCCTTGTTCGGGCCGATAACTCCATCCATTCCCGCTTCTATCCTGCAGCTTCACAATAACCTTACGGTTATTACGACAATAGATTTATAATATCCGGGCACTTCTGCGCGGGTCCTGCCTTGTGTGTTTCGAGCACTCTTTTGTTTGTGAACAGAATGTAAAAAATCTCATTAGGGTGGCAATCGGCACAAAATGAGTATATAATTATAATAACGCGCAGCTTGTACAACTGCGCGGTAAAATTTTAAATAAACGGGTTCATTGTTTATTAATCTACATTATTTGAGCGGAGGTTTTAGTTTTGAAAAACGATAAAGAAAAAAAGAAACTGACTACTGACATGAAAATATTTATTGCCGTGGTTTCGGTTATTGTCGTTATTATTGCGGTGGCTATCGTGTACCTCGCCATGCCGAAAGATGTGGCAAAAGTCAATAACGGAAGGGTTACCGCGGACGAGTTCAAATTCTATTATTACCAAAATCTCGCCTATTTCCTGCCGTTAAGCGGCCAGATTGCCGATCAGGAGGCGTTAATAAATTACGTGAAGCAATTGTCATTAACCCAGGCGGTCGAAACGGAGTATCTTTTGCAGGAGGCGCAGAAAAACGGTTTTACCGTGGATAACAGCGAAATTAACGAACAGTGGAAAACTACGGAAGACAATATAGTTAAAAGCGCCAAGGAAAACAATGTGTCGGTAAATGAATTCTGCAAAAAAGTGTTCGGTATCGGTTTGAACAAATTCAAAACGATATTTAAAGACGGTTATATCGCACAGAAATACAGGGAACAAATAATAAACGGCATTACGGCAGATGAAGCGGATCTTAAAGCGTATTACGAGGAAAACAAGGAATTATTCGATTATGCCAGTGTAAGGCATATCCTGATAAAATGCGAAAGGGAAGCCGAAGAGTCAGTAGCGGACGAAAAAAGAAAAAAGGCCCAGGAAATTCTTGAAAGGGTTAACAACGGCGAAGATTTTGCCGAACTTGCAAAGGAATTCAGCGAAGATGACGGCTCCAAAGACACGGGCGGCATATACCAGGTAAGACAAAACGGGCAGTTTGTCCCTGAATTTGAGGATTGGGCTTTTTCGCATAACCCGGGAGATACCGGAATTGTCAGATCCGATTACGGTTTCCATGTAATGAAGCTTGACGATATTTATAACACTTATGAATCACAGGTTGAAAGCATCGCGCTCGAATATAAGACGAACAAATATCAGACAGCGATGAACGAGGCATTAACAAACGGTGAATATAATGTTGAAATAAAAGAAGGATATGACGAATTCTGATACGGCTCTATACTGCTTGTTCCATTGATTCCCAAGACTGCGGCTTATCGGTTTTTTAAGCCGCAGTTTTTAGCTTTTACGGAAAAGAGGTGGAATGAAATGCGCATTGAACGTGCTGCGAAGGAAGACCTTAATACTTTGCTCAATTTGCAGAAACTTGCATATCGAAGTGAAGCGGAGCTGTGCAATGACTACACGATACCCCCGTTAACGCAAACTTATGAAAGCATATGCGACGATTTTTCAAACATGGATATACTTAAAGCCGTTGACGAAAACGGTAATATCATTGGATCGGTAAGGGCTTATGAAAAAGAAGGAGTCTGCCATATCGGCAGACTTTTTGTACATCCCGATTACCACAACAGGGGTATCGGAAAACTGTTGATGCAGGAAATTGAAAAACGGTTCGCCCACTGCACAAAGTACGCACTTTTTACCGGGAAACACAGTATTAAAAACCTGTATTTGTACCAGAAAACAGGTTATAAAATAGTCGGTGAAGAAAGGCTTAACGAAAAGGTTACAATCGTAAACCTTGAAAAAACGCGTTAGCGCTTTGCTGCAGGCGGTTACGACATAAACATCCTGATGTCGTCATCGGTATTCGTTATGCCCCCTATACCGAACTTGTCAACGAGCACTCCGGCGACATTCGGCGACAGGAATGCCGGAAGTGTCGGACCAAGATGAATGTTCTTAAAACCAAGGTACAGGAGCGCAAGCAGAACAATTACCGCTTTTTGCTCATACCACGCTATATTGAACGCGAGAGGAAGCTTGTTCACGTCATCGAGTCCGAATGCTTCCTTAAGTTTCAGCGCAATAACCGCGAGCGAATATGAATCGTTGCACTGCCCGGCGTCCAGAACTCTCGGTATACCGTCAATGTCTCCCAGGTTCAGCTTATTGTAACGGTATTTCGCACATCCTGCCGTTAATATTACCGTATCGGCGGGAAGCTTTCCGGCGAATTCGGTATAGTATTCCCTGCTTTTCATCCTTCCGTCACAGCCCGCCATTACGAAAAACTTCTTTATTTTTCCGGATTTAACGGCCTCCGTAACCTTATCGGCAAGGCTTAATACCGTATTATGGGCAAATCCTCCGACTATTTCTCCGTTTTCGAGTTCCGCGGGCGGAGGGCATTTTTTCGCGTGCTCAATAATCGCGCTGAAGTCCTTTTTCCCGTCTTCTCCTTCCGGGATATGTTTAAGGCCGGGAAAACCCACAACACCTGTGGTATAGACCCTGTCCCTATAGGTATCCTTCGGAGGTATAAGGCAGTTTGTAGTCATAAGAACCGGGCCGTTGAAGCTTTCGAATTCCTTATCCTGTTTCCACCATGCATTTCCGTAATTTCCCACGAAATGCCCGTATTTCTTGAAAGCCGGGTAATAATTCGCCGGGAGCATTTCCCCGTGGGTATAGACATCCACGCCGGTTCCTTCGGTCTGCTTCAGCAGCTCTTCCATATCCTTAAGATCGTGGCCGCTTATCAGTATGCCCGGGTTATTCCTGACCCCTATGTTCACTTTCGTAATTTCGGGATTCCCGTATGAAGACGTATTTGCCTTATCCAGGAGAGCCATTGCTTCAACGCCGAATTTACCCGTTTCCATCACCAGAGCCGTAAGGTCGTCGGCGGTAAGGCTGTCGTCAAGAGTTGCCGCGAGAGCTTTCTGTATAAACTCATGTATCTTATCATCATGGAAACCTAGAACACCGGCATGCACGGTATACGCTGCCATACCTTTTAAGCCGTAAGTTATAAGCTCCCTTAAAGACCTTATATCTTCGTCGCCTGTACTAAGGACACCGACGCTTTCGGCCTTTTGGAACATTTCTTCCTCACTGTCGCACCGAAATACCGCAGCGTCATGAAGCTTTTTGTCTGTTTGTATTCCGTTTTCACGGAGACGGCTTTTGATCCGCTCCCTTAACTCAATACCTTCTTTTATCTTTTCGACAAAATAGTCTTTATCAAAGTTCACATTTGTCACTGTTGAAAAAAGCCCTTCAATAATGAATTTTCCGGCTTTTTCGTCGGCAAGGCCTGCCTTTTTCAGTTCCAGACCGCATATTGATATGCCTTTCAACAAATAAATCAATAAATCCTGTAGCCTTGACACATCGGCGGGTTTCCCGCAGACGCCCCTGATCGTGCAGCCCGTGCCTTTTGCTGTTTCCTGGCATTGAAAACAAAACATATTCATTCTAAAATACCCCCTTCGCAGTTTAAAGACGCCTGCCGGTATTAAAATATTTAGTGCGTCTGAACGGCAGTTGTGCCGCCTCAGATAAATATACAAAATCCGGCAGGGTTTGTTTTTATGAGGTAATTATACTATAATAATAAATAAAAATCGGTATCCGTTGTTACCGTTTTAAGAAAAGAGGCATGAGTATTGC
This sequence comes from Clostridiaceae bacterium, assembly GCA_012516065.1. Taxonomy (GTDB): domain Bacteria; phylum Bacillota; class Clostridia; order DSM-8532; family DSM-8532; genus DTU069. The sequence goes on along the minus strand of JAAYXD010000003.1, from coordinate 8,838 downwards.
ATAAAGAGATTGATCCGGCCATCAGAAAGTCTCCCCTGTTCGCGGGTATTTCGGACCAGGAACTGTTATATCTGATGAATTGTCTAAGACCAAAAACATATACATATAAGCGCAACGATTATATAGCGGTGGAAGGAAGCAGTTTCGACAGTATCGGCATACTCCTTTACGGCGAAGCAACGGTAAGCAAGGAAAATGCTTCGGGAAACCGCGTGATCATATCGACCCTGAAACCCGGAAGCATGTTCGGGGAAATGTTTGTGTTTTCCGGCCAGACATTGTGGCTGTCAACTATCCAGGCTCAAAAAAACAGCGCCGTTATTTTTCTTCAAAGGGACAAAATTATCGGCGAGTGCGGCAATGTATGCCCGTGGCATAAAAAGCTCATATGGAACCTGCTGAAAATAATATCTGACAGGGCAATCATGCTTAATAAAAAAGTAGAATACCTGACAATAAAAAGCATAAAGGGAAAAATTGCAGCGTTTTTATTCGAACAGTACAGCACTTTCGGCAGCTCTACCTTCGTTATTCCGATGAAAAGAAAAGAAATGGCCGAATTCCTGAATGTTTCAAGGCCGTCACTGTCAAGGGAAATGTCAAGGATGAGAGATGAAGGGATAATTGATTATCACATGTCCGCGTTTAAAATTCTTGATCCTGACCGGCTTAAAAAGTACCTGTAGCCGGTAAGCGCGCCCGTCCGTTATCCGTCCTTTTCCGTCACAATCCAAATAAGCATCCGTATCTGAATAATTAACCCGCCTCCGGTTTATTGAAAATTCATACCGTTCTTTTCCGGTTTCCGCTGCACTTCTTCTTAACATAAATCATATTATGATATAGCATAAAGCGAAAGGAATGAGCTCCATGTATAATGTGCGTAATATGCATCCCTGCCGCTACGCCGGCACGTCAATGTATAATCACGGAGAAAACCGGTATGACATGTACATTGTTAATCCGTACAACTACCATATAAACATACCTGTCCATAACCCTTATTTATTGAACCGGTTTCCTGTCCGGAACAACCCGTATTATCGCGAGGACTGGAATCATAATCCGACAGAACTGAAAGATTACGGTCCGCAGCCGTTTGTTACAGATATCGAAGCCGCTTCGAAACTGAACAATAATTTCCGCATTGCATTATGGACGGGTGATCATCTGCAGCTTACGCTTATGAGCATCGATGTCGGGGAAGACATAGGCCTTGAAGTCCACCCTGACGTTGATCAGTTCATCCGCATAGAAGAAGGCCAGGGACTTATAAAAATGGGTGACAGCATGAACAACCTGAATTTTCAGAGAAGGGTATACGACGACTACGCAATCATTATACCGGCGGGCAAATGGCATAATCTTATCAACACAGGCTACAAACCGCTTAAAATATACTCTATTTATGCGCCGCCACAGCACCCGCGCGGTACCGTTCATGAGACCAGGGCAGCCGCGCAGGCTGCCGAAACAGCCCGGATGCAATAAACTTATGCTTTTAACATCGGTTTTAGATCATAGTACGCATATATTTGAAGCTTACATGCTGATTAACAAGCGATAACGCGGAAAATAACGGAAACACCGGCAGATGATACGGGTATTAAGCCATGATAAAAACAAAAAGCTGATAAAACAAAGGGAGCAGGTGATTATGTGCTGTCAACAAGGGATTTGTTTGCCCGCATGATACGCTGCGAAGCCGAAGGTGAGGGTTTAGACGGAATGCAGGCTGTTGCTACGGTAATAATGAATCGTGTTCATGTTCCGTATGGGGAATACATGCGCGTTAACCAGGGCAATTTAAGAAAAGTTCTGCTTCAGCCATACCAGTTTACATGCGCAATGGAAACCGTATACGGTCAGCCTAATCCGCAGAATATTTTCAACATACCTGCGCGAAATCAGGATTACGAAGTCGCAGATTGGGCTCTTGCAGGCAACAAACACCACGGAGCGGGTGAATGCTTATGGTATTACAACCCGTTTTCGCCCGAGTGCTCGACATATTTTCCCGCGACAAGAACTGGTGTTTATTTCAACCGCATACAACAGCACTGCTTTTACACGCCCACCCCTCTATATGCGCAGACATGACAAACAATAAAACCGATTAAGGCTAAACAGGTGGAATTAAGTATTTTGGAGGTTTTCTTATGGCTGAATACAATATTCAGGGTAATGTCAAGAAACAGCCGTTGCCTGAACAGTCAAATCAAATGAGCAAAATGGAGTACAATGTACAGGGCGATGTCAAAAAACAACCATTGCCCGAACCGGACCGTTCCGTACCAATGAACCGGCAGCCGGAACAAACCCGGCAGTCAGACCGTTATCGGCAGCAGGAATATATCCAGCAGCCCGAGTTCTACCAACCGCAGGAACGCATTCAGCAATTCGGGCTCTACCAGCCGCAGGAACGTACCCAGCAGCCCGATCTTTACCGCCAGCCGATGCAGCCAGGTATATTCCGGCCTTCAATGCCCCAGCCTATGCAAACCATGCCTTCTTATCAGCCGGATGCAATTCAGCGGACATCAATCATGACAAGCGGTATCGGAGTGCGCGAGTCGGTATTGACCGGCACCGATTTCACGCAGGGCTTTCTGCAAACTCAAATCGGGAGGTATGTGAAAGTCGAGTTTCTGATTGGAACAAACATGTTCGTGGATCGTGAAGGCACGCTGATAAAAGTTGGAACGGATTATATCATTATACAGGAACCGGAAACCGATGATTACCTGCTTTGTGATATTTACTCAATAAAATTTATCAGGTTCTACTATTAGGATCTGAAAATCAAAAATCCGCGGCAGGATGCCTTTCTGCCGCCTGATCTCTTTTTTAAAATCTTTTTCATTCGACAGGGCAGTTACTTTCCTCCGGTTAATTTCTTCTTCACAACCCCGAAAAAAAGTGTTTTTATCCATTGAAAGACCAAAAGAACGAAAAGGATGCTTCCTATCCATCCAAACAGCGGATATATTTTCCCCACCATTTCGGAGAATCCCTGTTTTGCCAGCGGTATTGCGGCAATTCCGATACAGACGTTAAGAACCCATCTCGGCCTTTTCGTTATCCGCTCAAGACTTTCGGCGCAGCAGTAGCCCGACGATAACGCCGTGGTGAATAACGCGAAAGCCAAAATAAGCGAATAGAATATGAAGCTAATCTTTCCGGCCGCAGCCGAAAGTTCCACCATCGGCAGCTCGGAACCGCGGATAATTCCGTAGTTTATAAAAAGAACGTGGTTCAATACAAACATAACCGCAAGAAGAGCCGTGCCTCCCGCTATTCCGGATATATAGGCCGTCTTTCTTGACGTAATCCACGGTCGGAGGTTTCCGATTACAAGAACGTTTAATATGCTGTTATAGCATACATACAATACCGAATAAACAAGCCAGAGCTCATTATGCCGATCATCCGCAAAGGCGGCAAAAACAGGCTTTGAACGGATAATAAGACTGATCCCTATATAAAGCATTCCCGCAATCATTACAGGAGTTAATACCTCGCTCGCCGCAAGAACGCCTTTTATATCAAAACATAAAAGTACCGTACAAAGAACGGTTATCATTATCATTCCCGCATATGAAGGCAGCCCGGTCAGTCTGTGGCATAATGCCGCGGCTCCCGCTATCATCACAACATAGACGCAGAATGTGTAAATAAGCGATACCGTTTCGAGTATTCTTCCAAAATGCCTGCCCCCGATAACATCAAGCAGTTCACTGCTGCTGTTTACACCATACAAATAAACGATATCAAGGGACGCGACAGCGACAATTGAGAACAGGGCACCCGCCGCGATAACACCCGGATATCCTTTTAAATCAAAGCGCGTAAAAAAACTGACTATCTCCTGGCCTGATGCAAAAGCGGCGCCTATTGTAGATGCGACATACACGCCCGAAATCTTTAAAATGTTCCTCAGCCGTGTTTTCATTCAGTACCCGTATTACTTGTTCCATCCTATTGTATGAAAATAACGCCGCTTTAAGAATAACATTTAACATAGAACAGGTGATGCGAATCAGCCGGCAGAACCTTCTATTTTATCAAATAAGCGGGAACTGTACAGCCACGCGGAAATAAGCGTAGTCACGGGAATCGTCAGAACAAGCCCTATACTCCCCGCAAGCGCTCTCACTATTTCGGAAGCCATGAAGTCTCCGTTTATGACCTGCGCAATCGGAACTTTGTATGCCGTGAAAAGGATCATAATATTGAGGGCGCCGCCCGTATAGGCCAGCACAAGAGTATTCGTCATCGTTCCCATAACGTCCCTGCCGACATTCATCCCCGAACGTATCAACTGCCTGAAATTAATTTCCGGATTGTTTTCGCGGATTTCGTTAAGAGACGACGCAATGGACATTCCCACATCCATTACGGCTCCCATTGCCCCGATTATTATCCCGGCGAAAAGCAAACCCTGAAAATTAAATCTGACTTCCTGAGGTATATTCATAAGCATGACGGTTTCTTCCTGGGCAAGCCCGGTAAGGCGCGCGGCAGAACCTATAATCAATGCGAACGCGCCCGCGGTAATAACCCCCGCCACCGTTCCGAGAACAGCGGCAAGAGTTTTAATTCTCCAGCCGCTTATCACAACAAAGCATACAATAATTACACCGCTGCACAGTACGACGGCTGTAATGACAGGAGGAAAACCCTTAAGTATCAGCGGTATAAGAACCTTTATTACAACAAACACGGTAAAAATCAAAGTCAGAATTGTTTTAAACCCCTGTCCCCTCCCAAGAACAAGGATCAGCAGGAAGAATAAAACCAGCAGAAAATAGATGTATCCTTCGCGTACAAGATCGGTAACGTAGGCATCGGTAATCCTGCCTCTTTCGTCTGTATTATACGTTACAAAAACGCTATCCCCTTTTTTCAGCCGGTAATACTCGTAATCGGAAAAATAGGCGTTTGCACTGTGTTCGGCGACTATCGTCTTCCCCCTGTGTTCCCCTTCGGTGATCATTACCTTTACATACTGGTTTTCGATATAGAACCCGCCTCCGAGAGACGTTTCTTCATCCCCGTAATTTTCGAGCAATTCTATAACCTTCGCGCGGACAGGATAAACCTGTTCATCCCCGGCATCTTCGGCATTGGCTGGAAGACTTATGAAAAGCAGAATCGCCGCAGTAAAAAATATAATATGTTTTTTCATTCGAACCCCCTGCTGACTAAACGTTAATTTCCGGGCTCAGACGCTGCCTGATAATAATCAAGCACATAAAAATGTAACATTTATACCGTACTTACATGCGATTAAGCAACTGCCTGACAATAAATAAACCCGATAAAAATATTGTAAACTAAAAAACCGAAGGTGTAAAACCATAAAAAGTGAAGACAGGGGGACAGGTTGACCATGTACCTGTCCCCCTGTCTCCCCGTGTCTTACGCGAGCAGACAAAAAACCTGTAAACAGGCTCTCAAAACAATATAATGGAAACTGCAGACCGCACCGCTTCTTTACGATGCCGGAAATTCACTCCCTTATTGTTTTAATGCTCATATACCCGTTTGCTTTACTATTTTTCGTTTAATTTACCGGGTTTTCCACCGCTGCGATTCACTTTGAACAAATCTATAATTTTTATGCCGTCACCGGGTATTTCACTGCCGTTATTACCTTTGCCCGGAGTTATTTTTTCGTTTTCTTTACCTGACTCATCGCTTTTGTTACTTTTCTTAACCGGGTTTATTATATCTTCGTTTTCCTTATTACTGCTGCGATTCACTTTAAACAGATCCAACAATTTAATGCCATCGCCGGTAGTGTCATTATTGTTTTTCCCTTTATCCGGTCTTACTTTTTTGTCTTTTTCTTTGCCCGGCTTATCATTGTTTTCATTTCTGTTGCCCGGTTTTATTGTTTTACCATTGTCTTTGCCAGGCTTGTCGCTGTTGTCATTCCCTTTATCCGGTTATATTTTTTTGTCTTTTTCTTTGCCCGGTTTATCAATGTTTTCATCCCTATCAACCGGTTTTATTATTTTTTCATCACCTTTTCCGGATTTATCATCGATCTTTTTGCCCTGTTTTTTGTCGTCGTTGCCTTTGCCGGGCTTGTCGCTGTCATCATTCTCTTTATCCGGTTTTACTTTTTTGTCTTTTTCTTTGCCCGGTTTGCCGCTGTTTTCACTGCCTTTACCCAGGTTCACCAGTTTGCCGTTATCTTTACCGGGTTTAGCGCCGCTGCCATTTTCTATAACCAGGTTGACTGCTTTTTCGTTTCCTTTACCGGGTTTGTCGTTGTCACTCTTCTTATCTTTTTTATTATCCTTGTCGTTTTCCTTTTCCTCTTTTTTCTCTTCCTGTTCTGATTTTTTGTTTTCCCGGATTATTTTCATAAGCTCTTTAACCGGTTTTTTCGTAAGCTCTTCCTTGTCAATATCGGTTCCGATTTCGATAACCTTTTCGATTATATTATCCTTTCCGGGAGAAATTCCTTTTTGAATAGACTGCTCGCGCTGTTGAGTGTCAAAAGTCAGGATTTCCACGGACGGGGATACCTTTTCCCTGATATCGTTCTGTGCTTTTTCAATACGTTTCGGATTGGAAGAAGATATGCTTATCAATACGTCTTCCTCATCGTTTATGTATCCCATATTCTGCGCCGTGCTTATCACAAGCTCTATTCCGCTTTCATACCTGTGTGCCTGGACGTTCACCGACTCCATCAATTTTTTTCCGTCTTCATTCAATGCGTTAACGGAAATTATCCTGTCAAAATAATTAACCGAAAGTTCTACTGAAGGATTAATGTCAATGTCGATAAACTGGATAGGCGTGGACCACGCAAAAGCTCCCAGCCCGATAAATACGACCAGAACAACCGATGCAGCCATATACGCAATCTTTTTCCAATAGTAGCTTCGCGGCCGCAGCACATCGTTTACGAACAGAACCATACCGACCTCAAAACCTTCAGCGGTCTTCACGGTTTTGAACGTCCCGTCCGATAACAAAAGAACCGATGTTTCGTTGTTTTTCGCTACAATTATACCTTTCATCCTGATCACACCTGCGCTCCACAGGTTTTACAAACCTTTAACATACTCTTCCAGATACGGGTAATCCCCCGACATTATCATAAGCACCGCTATAATATACTTTCTATGTCTTTCAAACTTTTTTCTTTTTATGCCAAGTTCTTTTTCAATAAGGGACAGCGGGAGCATTTTGTTATGAAACATAAGCTCCCTGGCCTGCTTGTTGGTATGTAAATATGAAATAATTTTTTTGCATACCTGCCTGGTCTGTTTATTCCTCGGCGCCGCATTTTCCAGTTCATAAAAATTTATATCGAACGATTCGAGCTTTTCCTTGAGCGCCATTATCTCCAGGAGCCTTTCCTCACGCGTTTTTTCTTCCGAATATACCGTAAGTGATGCTTCCGTCTCAACAGAATTATCGGTCTCTTCTTCCTGTTCTTGTAGATATACTATTTTCCCCGAATGCTTTTTCTGGCTTCTGTAATAATCAATTACCCTGCTTCGTATTATGCTTCTTGCGAAATTTAAAAAATCTCCGTGTGTTGGTGTATATCTTTCAACAGCTTTCGCAAAAGCCATCATCGCAATCGTAAGCTCGTCGTCCGAACCAAACCGAAGATACCTCCCGGAAATTTTCTGGGTACACGACATAATAAACGGCTTATAAACTTCAAGAAGATCATTCAGTTTTTGCTTATCATTCTTACTCTCCAGAACCCATTGTTCCAGTTGCTTATTTTCCATTACATTATCCTGTTAACAGAGATATTAGCATGCACAATGTCGACCAACAGGCATATACATATCACGGAAGTAATTTTTCGTTCTTAACGGTTACAAACCACGCTGATGCTTTCACTATAGAAATACGTTTATTTGACAATTTTTTTTAGGGTAGCGGCCATGTGATTATCAAATTTAAGTAAACAAATTGATCTTCAGTAAAATTCAAATGTCAATAAACGCATCCTTAAAAAAACCTTATCGATTTGTACATGCACTCCTATTATACATCACGCATATACTTATATACAGCCCTTATTTCTTGGTGGTGAAATGTATGTTTATTGAAGGCTTGTTCTCGCTTTTTAAGGAGGCTTCTTCTGCTGTGTATTTCGTTGGGTATATTACAAATTCCCAATCCTTTCCTCACCCCTTAAGCGCTGAAGAAGAACAAAAATACCTTGAGCGGTTTCACCAGGGAGATGAAGAGGCTCGAAATATATTAATCGAGAGAAATTTAAGGCTGGTTGCCCATATCGCGAAAAAGTACAGTACCGCAAATATTGACTGCGACGATATGATTTCGATTGGGACAATCGGATTAATTAAGGCAATAACTAGCTTCAATCCGGGGAAAGGCATCAGATTGGCTACATATGCCGCCAGATGCATCGATAACGAAATATTGATGTATCTGCGAACCTCGAAAAAATATCAGAACGAGGTTTCCCTCCACGAGCCGATCGGCACCGATAAGGAGGGGAATGAAATATCACTGCTCGATATCCTTGGAAGCGACGAAGATTGCGTTGATGATAAAGTAGCCTTAAAATTTCAGATAAAGAAATTGTATAAAAAAATAGCTGATGTTCTTCGCGGAAAGGAAAAAACAATTATCGAATTAAGATACGGCCTTACGAACGGCTCGAACAAAACACAGCGTGAAATCGCGAATATGCTTGGCATATCGCGTTCATATGTTTCAAGAATTGAGAAAAAAGCAATAGGAAAACTGAATAAAGAATTTAATAATTCCTGAAAACAGGTACTGCTCAAGGTATCCTCTTTTTTATCTTCCCTGCCCGTTTTATTT
>JAAYXD010000313.1 GCA_012516065.1 Clostridiaceae bacterium | reverse complement strand
TATTTTTATCTTCAAAGAAATTTTTGATTTCTTCCTGACTAAAAACCAAATCCTCTTCTAATGAAACAAAAGTATAAGGTGTAAATCTTACCCCTTTTTCCGGATGCACATACTCGGCTATGGTATTGACATCTTTTATACTCAAGGCATAAATAAGACGATTGGCTGTATCACTAATGATTGCCTTAGCCGTTTCTGAATCTATCCTTTCCTCCTTTGAAAAGTTACTGTCATCCTGGTTTGCATTTTCCCTGCCTTCTGCTTTTCTGTCTGTCATTTTCCACTTACCATCTATATATTTAAACTCAATGATCAATCTGTAGGGTCCATACATTTCATTTTCTTCGTCCTGAACAATTTCATAAGTATTATCATCTATCTTGTTTATTTCAAATGGAGAGTCATAAATAAGCCTTGGAGGTGTTCCCTTAGGAATAACGTATAATTTTCCATCTATCTCTTCATAAAAGTTTTCTATAAATAAAGTTGCTAATTCTTCACCAGCTACTTCCTTAACATAGTCCATCAGTTCTTCCTTGCTTTTAAAATTCAGAATTTCATTACTGTCTTCTACTTTTTCTAACTGAAAAATCCTTTCATTAAACGCCTTCTCTATGGCTATAACTTCTTCTCTTGTTAATTTCTTTTTTTCTTTATTTTCCGTTATCACTTCATTTGTCTTTTGTGGAATTTCAGTCTTATCATTTTGCTTTTCTCCTGCAATAAACTTTGAACAAGCACTAAAGAAAAAAACAAAAATTAATAAGGCTGGTAATAAGCAAAACTTTTTATATTTGAACATCACTATTCCTCCTCTGAGTATCTTACTCTTTAGACGAAGCCTTTATATTATTAGTTCCTTTTTTATTCATTCTATTCTATTTTTGTAACAAACTCCTAATAAAATGAACAATTTCTCTTTCCATCTGGACCAATGCTTCTTCTTCTACAGGAAAATGTCCGGCATTTTTTAAAATGACTCTATATTTACTGGATGCTATTCTATTAAAAAATAAATCACTGATTCTTACGGGTGTCCATAAATCATTCCCTGGATGTACCATAAGGACAGGTACTTTTTTAAAATCTTCTGGTTCAATTAAAGGAATACTGTTCATCATAGACAATAAAAAATTAAGACTTACCTTATTTCCTGCCCCCAGCTTATCTTTTAATATAACCTTTAAAACTTCTTTATGATTCACAATGGCATTCATATTGGTAACCATACGGATGGGAAGTTTAATCGTCTTTAAAAAACCTGGAAAATGATTTAATAACTGAATCCCATACTTAGCCTGTAACTTATTTTTAGCAGAATGTATCCTGACTTCTTCTTCACGGTTATCCAGCAAATTTGTAACAATAAGACCCTGAACCTCCTGATTTTTACAAGCAACATTATAAGCCAACATTCCACCTGCACTTAAGCCCATCACAAAAACCTTCTTTGATTTAGCCAATTCCCTTTCCACGATAGCAGTCCCTGTATCAATCCAATCTGAATATGTAAGTAACTTATTATACCTGCTGTAACCATACCCCGGCAAATCAGGACATAAGACATTATAACCAGCCTTAAATAAGGGAACAGCAATAAAAGACAGTAAGCGGCCATTACCCCCGACTCCGTGAAACATAATGATACTTGTATCAGAATTATTATTGTATTCGTCCAAATGAATTTCCATATCTTTTATTTTTATATATTTTTCCTCGGGTGTTATACGCTCTGTTATTCGGTTTTTTTCTGGCAAAAAGTTTTGCAATACTTTCCACGAAGGATTATTGGCATACATTCTTCTCACCTGCTTACAACAAGTATTAAAGATTCCTAACTTATATTATGT
>JAAYXD010000080.1 GCA_012516065.1 Clostridiaceae bacterium | reverse complement strand
CTGATCCTGATTCGATTTATACGAAGGCGGTATATAACTAGCAGTAGCAAAAAATACTACTTATATATTGATATGAATTTTTTCAGATGTTATAATAAGAAAAATACTTGCTGTATTGAAGTTACCTATCGATTTCTTCCAATTACAAACAAAGCGAAACAGGACGGTGAAAAAATGATAGAAAGTATCAAGGTTAGTGCATCGGGTAACATGGAAATAGGCGGTTGCGATACTGTTGAACTCGTCAGGGAATTCGGAACCCCTCTTTATGTTTTGGATGAAATGGTTATCCGCGAAAACTGCAGGAAGTATAAAAACGCAATTGACAGGTATTACGACGGGAACGGGCTTGTACTGTATGCCAGCAAGGCTTTCTGCACACTTGCGGCATGCAGGATTGCACACCAGGAAGGCCTCGGGCTTGATGTAGTGTCCGGCGGTGAATTGTATACTGCGGCAAAAGCCGGTTTTCCAATGGAAAAGGTTTATTTCCACGGAAACAATAAAACCCTGGAAGAAATTGAGATGGGAGTTGATTATAACGTTGGCCGTTTTGTCGTCGACAATTATACAGAACTGCTGAATTTGAACGATACGGCGCGCAGAAAAAATAAGAAAGTGAAAATATTGTTCCGGATTAAACCGGGCATAGACGCCCATACGCATGAGTTTATCCGGACAGGACAGATAGATTCGAAGTTTGGGGTTGCGCTTGAAAACGGAGAGGCTCATGATATTATTTCAATGGCAAAAGGCATGGACAACGTCGAAGTTGTCGGTCTGCACTGTCATATTGGTTCGCAGATATTCGATCTTGAGCCTTTTGAGCATGCTGCCGAAACAATGCTGAATTTTATTGCCGATATCAGGGATGAATACGGCATAAAAATAACCGAACTTAATCTCGGAGGCGGTTTTGGAATCCGCTATACGAGCAAGGACGATCCCGTTGAATACGACAGTTATATCGAATCGGTTTCAAAAACAGTAAAGCGCATTTGCAGAGAAAAAGGACTGGGAAAAATGTTTATACTGATTGAACCCGGCCGTTCGATTGTCGCGCCCGCAGGTATCACACTGTACCGCATCGGAGGCGTGAAAGAGATAAAAGGGGTTCGAAAGTATATTTCGATCGACGGAGGAATGGGAGATAACCCGAGATATGCGCTTTATAAATCGGAATATACGGCACTGCTTGCGAACAAACCGCTCGCCCCGCGTACGGAAACCGTGACGATAGCGGGAAAATATTGTGAATCGGGCGATCTTATTGCAAAGGACATACCATTCCCGAAAGCGGAGGTTGGAGATATAGTCGCGGTGCTCGCTACGGGAGCGTATAACTATTCAATGGCAATGAACTATAACAGGATCGGAAAACCGCCCGTAGTGCTCGTCAGAGACGGTAAAGCGCGGTTGATTGTAAAACGCGAGGACTATGATGACCTCATCCGCAACGATATAATTCCGGAAGATCTGTAGAACGTATTTATAGGGAACTGCAAGGTTCCCTATATTTTTCGGTTTATATGCCGCGTGAATAATATTCCATACAGGCGTTGACATATAGGGATTAAACTAATATCATTATTAAGGAATTTCATTGCATGGAGGGTGTAATTTGGCTAAACCTGTTGTCGCGGTTGTCGGCAGACCAAATGTCGGCAAGTCGACATTTTTTAATTATATAACCGGTCGGCGGATTTCAATCGTTGAGGACACTCCGGGTGTAACACGCGACAGGATTTACGCCGAAGCGGAGTGGAGAGGACGGCAGTTTATAATCATAGATACCGGCGGCATTGAACCGTCCACGGGGGATTATATTAAACGGCAGATGATTCGCCAGGCTGAACTGGCAATCGAGACAGCCGATGTGATCGTATTCATGGTTGATGCAAAAGAAGGTTTGACCCCGGCGGATGAAGAAGTTGCGGATATGCTCAGAAAATCCAAAAAGCCGGTTGTGGTTGCAGTAAATAAGGTCGATAATATCGGTGATATTCCGCCTGAAGTATATGAGTTTTATAACCTTGGTATTGGCGAAGTATATGCAATATCATCGATTCACGCGCTCGGGCTCGGAGAGCTTCTGGATGCGGTTTACGAGCACTTGCCTGCCGACACCGGCGATTATGAATACGAGGACTGTATAAAGGTGGCCGTAATAGGCAAACCGAATGCGGGCAAGTCTTCATTAATTAACTGTATATTGGGTGAAGAACGTGTTATAGTAAGCGATATACCCGGTACGACCCGGGATGCGATAGATACGCCCGTCGAGCGTGATGGAAAGAAATATATCTTTATTGACACGGCAGGAATACGCAGAAAAAGCAAAATTGAAGAAAATATTGAACGGTACAGCGTTATCCGCTCATGGACCGCCGTAGAACGGGCCGATGTTTGTATTGTTATGATCGACGCGCAGGACGGGGTAACCGAGCAGGACACAAAAATAGCCGGTTATGCGCATGAACAGGGCAAGGCTTGTATAATAGCGGTAAACAAATGGGATATAATTGAGAAAGAAACGGGTGTGCTTGAAGATTACCGCAAGAAGGTCATCAGTAAGCTTGAGTTTATGAGTTACGCGCCGGTAACTTTTATTTCTGCAAAAACCGGTCTTCGTGTGAACCGTCTTTTTGACCTGATTGATCATGTTTACGGCCAGGCATCGCTCCGCGTGACGACAGGGGTTTTGAATGATGTGCTGAATGAAGCGCTTGCAATGGTCCAGCCTCCTTCTGACAAAGGCAAAAGGCTGAAAATCCGCTATATGACCCAGACGGGTGTCAGACCCCCGACATTCGTGTTGTTTGTTAACGATGTGAACTTAATGCATTTTTCCTATGAAAGATATCTTATAAATACTCTGAGATCAAATTTTGGCTTTGAGGGTACTCCCATCCGGTTTGTCTTAAAAGAAAAGGACGTTGAAGTGTAAATTCTCGCTGTAAAGGTTGTGATTGAAATGGAATTTGTGGCGTTATACGTTGTTTTGTCCGTTATAATCGGATACCTGCTCGGAAGTATTAATGCGTCCGTTATAATTGGAAAGATATTCTACGGGAAAGATATACGTGAATACGGAAGCGGCAACGCTGGAGCTACAAATACTCTGAGAACATTTGGAAAGCCCGCGGCCGCAGCCGTTTTGGTTGTTGATTTTCTGAAAGGGATTGCCGCCTGTTTAGTCGGGCGTTTATTGGTTGGACATATAGATAATTTCGGATGGGCAGGCGTTTACCTGGCCGGGTTTGCTGCCGTTTTAGGTCATAATTGGCCAGTTTTTTTCGGTTTCAGGGGCGGAAAAGGGGTTTTGACATCGTTTGCCGTTGTCCTGTATATCAGCCCGGTTCCGGCTCTTATATGCCTGGCTGCTTTTATTGCTGTAGTTGCATTGACAGGATATGTTTCGCTCGGATCAATTGTCGGAGCAATTCTCTGGCCGGTCGTTTCGTTGTTATTTAATCTTCCTGCAGTGATGATTGCGGTTGCCGTACTTATGTCGGCTTTAATCGTAATCAGTCACAAGGATAATATTAAACGTCTGATTGTCGGCACAGAAAAAAAATTGAGTTTTAAAAATAAAAAATTATATAATGCTGTAAGCGAATTTATAGTTTTTACCCGATTATTCCGATAAAAAGAACGGTTGGGTAGCTTTAGTGTTGTACAGACGGGGGTAAGGGATGAAGGTTGATTATATTAATCCTGTATTGATAGCATCAAGCAAAATAATAAAGGCTTTACTGCAGGAGGATATAACACTTGGGCGTTTGTCGCTTATGGACAATCATAATCTTGTCAACAGCCTGGCTATTATTATTTGGATGAGCGGTGATTTTGAAGGCCGGTTCCTGTTTGCGATAAAAAGGGATGTGGCTTTATATATAGCAAGTGTTATGATGGGCGAGGAAGTAACAGAACTAAACGATATGTCAAAAAGCGCTATTGCCGAAATGTCAACCATTATTCTCGGTAGAACCGGTATCATTTTTTCCGAGCGAGGTATCGATGTCAGAATAAGCTACCCTACGATGGTAGAGGGTGACAGTATTTACATTTCCCCGATTAAACAAAGGAAACGTTCTATAATTAATATCCCGTTGATTATGAGCAATGGTCATGTAATTGATATGAAAATTGAAAGCAGTGATCTGATCCAGGATAATTGAAAATAATTTTAATTAATCCGGATTAAATAAATTATGTAAGAACGGAGAGTTAAAAATGGAAAACGGTTGGGGCGTAGCGATGTATTTTTCCGGAATAGCCGCCTGCTTGGGGATTGCTACGGTATTGAAGCTTAAAGTGAGGCTGTTCCAGAAACATTTAATGCCCACGTCAATGCTTGCCGGTGTAATAGGTTTTATCGCGCTTCAAATCGGCCGGTATGTTTTTGGATGGGTTACAGAAGAAAAGCTTGTTCAGATTCAGAACGAATTGGGTTACCTGGTTTCGCACATGATGGCGATAGGCTTCATTTCTTTGGCTTTGAAGGACAGGAACAAGAAGAAAAACAATGATATAGCAAACACGGGATATGCAATTGTTATTACGTATATGGTCCAGGGCATACTTGGCATGACTGTTTCGCTGCTGCTTATAAAATTCTTTTTCCCGGATTTATTCCCGCCGTTCGGTATGCTGCTGCCTCTCGGATTTGCCCAGGGGCCGGGGCAGGCGGTCAATATCGGAATTAAGTGGGAGGAAGCCGGGTTCCGCAGCGGTGCGAATGTCAGCCTCGCGGTCGCGAATTTAGGTTTTGTATGGGCATTGATAGGAGGAGTGCCGTTTCTTAACTTCCTGCTGAAGAGGGTATATAAAAACCAGCGAAAGTACAGCATACATGAGGTAAAGGATCTTGAACATGACAGGTACTCGCAGCGCACGATTTCGGTTCCGAAAAGCGTCCATATTGATGATCTCAGCATACAACTGCTGTTAATCGGTTCGGTTTACCTGGCGACATACCTGTTCATTTACGGCGTTTCCAAATTGCTTACACCGCTAGGCACATTCGGCGAAACAATATCCGAAATGCTGTGGGGCTTCAACTTTATCATAGGTACCGTTATTGCTATCGGCCTGCGTGTATTTATGGACAGAATGCGCGTAAAACGGGTTATTCGCATTAACTATGCGGATAATTACCTGCTACAGAGAATATCGGCGGGCGCGTTTGATTTTATGATAACGGCGTCTTTGGCTGCAATTTCGGTGACCGTTCTGAGCGATTATTTCGTTCCGATTCTCGTATTGACTACCGCCGGCGGGCTGTTTACGATGGTTTATACTTATTTTATCGGGCGCCTGATATATGAAAAGGAACAGCTTGAACACATAATAGCGCTTTACGGCATGTGGACGGGGACTATAACTACGGGTATCGCCCTGCTTCGTGAAATAGATCCTTATTCGAAGACAAATGTGCCTGAAAACCTTGTGCTTGGAAGCGGATATGCCATATTTGTCGGGTTCCCGCTCATGATTATTCTTGGCCTGCCGCTGCAGGGATATAAACTGAACCAGCCGATTTATTATTTCTGGGCTTTTGTTGCTATGGCGGCGGTAACGCTTATAATGACGGTTTTACTTGTAAGGAACGTCAAGTCGGGTAAAAAGGCCGTACAGGGGAAATAGAATTGAAATAGAAACCAAAGAGGGCTTATTCAGCCCTCTTCTTCATCAACCACGGTATTTTTCGGTTTGCTGTATTTGAAATCTGTTCCTTTCTTTTTATCCGCTTCATCAAGTACGGGGTTTGATATCATTTTACAGTTACCTTCAAAAATAGCGCCCTCGTCGGTAACGAAGCTATGTACTTCCATATCACCGATTAAACGAGCCGTAGATTCAAGACGCAGGTTGTTTTTTACATGGACATCTCCGTTAATGGTGCCTGCGACAATCAGGTTTTCAGCCCAGACATTGCCTGTGACTGTTGCGTTAATGAGCACGATAACATCGCCCGCAGCTTTTATGTCTCCTTCTATACGTCCTGTAACCTTAATCGAACTGTCGGATTCAATATCTCCCTTAATTGTCGTATTCTCCCCAATGATGGTATCCATCAATGTAGAGTTCCGTTTTTTTAACATTACAGTACCTCCTTGAAATACTAATTATAGCTTATCCTCCACGTTTTACGGTTTATTTCCGATAAACATGGTGGGATCTATTGGTCTGTCATTCAGCCTGATTTCAAAATGCAGGTGCGGGCCTGTTGAAACACCTGTATTTCCTACCTTTGCAATTTCTTCTCCCGCTTTTACTTTTTGCCATTTCCTTACCATTATTTTTGAGCAATGCGCATATCTTGTAACCAGGCCGTTACCGTGATCTATATCCACGCAGTAACCGTAACCGCCGTTTTTACCTGCGGCAATAACCGTTCCCGCAGCAGCCGCGTAAACAGGATTTCCGGTTTTACCTCCTATATCAACACCGGTATGCTCCATAAACCTCCCGTAAATAGGATGGAGCCGGTTTCCGTAGCCCGATTCTATTTTTCCTTCGGTCGGCCATAAAATAGGCAAATGGTTCAGATAATCCGTCAATTCTTCCCTTATTCCGGCAAGTTCGGAAAAAAGTTCGTCTTCTTTTATATCGGCTTGTTCCAGGAAATTCAATATAGCTTTTAATTCGGCAATTTTTCCCACAAATGAAACGGCAGGATTGGATAATGCCGATGATCGGCTTACGGTCAGAGTTTTCATTTCCTTTTCAATGTAGTTTTGCGTAAGATAATTTACCTGAAGCGCAAATTCATCTATTTTTTCCCTGGTTATATTGTCCAGATTTTCAACTTCGGAGATTACGGACAAGTTTTTTTCAACAATGCTTTTTTGCTCGGAAATGAAAGCATATAACTCTTCCTGCGCTTTTTTTAATTCCCTGTTCTCTCGTATCGTAGCGGCAAGATAGTTTGAAAAAGCCAAAACAGCAATAATAAATACAGCGAACAGTATAAGAAGCTTGGAGTGCAGATTCGCAATTTTCCATTTTATTATTTTATCCGAATTATGAGGTACAATCATGAAAGAGATATACTTTTTTGTTTTTGATGATTTCCCTCTTATATTCTTCATATTTTCACCTTTGTTCCTGTTTTGCTTTTTTTCTCTGAATGGCTTTTATACACCGGTCCGTTTCATATGACTGGGATACACGGGAAATGTCCGGGTAATAAAAGACG
>JAAYXD010000079.1 GCA_012516065.1 Clostridiaceae bacterium | reverse complement strand
GTTAACGGGTCGAGGCATTGCTGTCGCGTTCCAGTAGGTACGCGACTCTGGCTCGGGTGATTTCGGTGACGACGGGCGACACACTACAACGCCCTGCTGCCTTCAGGCAACTGTGGAGCGGGTAAATGAGCGACCCGGGATATGGAGACCGCTGTGTGAAAACAGTACAGGAACAGAAGCGTGCTGTTGGGTATGTGCTTTGTCGCCCGAGGAAACGAAACACCCGAGCCAGGACCCGCGGGAAAAGTGTCGAAAGCTCAGCGGGTGGTTAACGGGTCGAGGCATTGCTGTCGCGTTCCAGTAGGTACGCGACTCTGGCTCGGGTGCTTTCGGTGACGACGGGCGACAGGCTTATTGCGGCATAATAAAATGTAAACTATAATTAATTGTTGAGAAGCATATACCGGATTCGGCGAACAGCAAACTTAAGCATAGCCCCGAAAAACCAGGAATTACAGGTGGTATGAAATGGATATTACATTTGAAAAGGTTAACACGAGTCATCTTGAGCATATTGCCGAAATATATTCGTACTATGTATTAAACACTACTTACACGTTTCACTGCCATGTTCTGAATACGGATGAAATAAAAAACCTTGTCATTTTCACAAACCAAAGGAACTGTGCGTTTTTAATACGCCTGGACGGTAATGTCGCCGGGTATGTAATTCTCGGAAAGCACAGCGAACGCGAAGCTTTTAACGATACCGGCGAGGTTGCGATATACCTGAAACCGGAATTCTGCGGGAAAGGCATTGGCGGACACGCACTGCGATTCATTGAAGATTACGCGCGTAAAATGGGATTTCATGTCCTTATTGCAACAATTTGCACCGAAAACAGCAAAAGCATCCGCCTTTTTGAACGTAACGGGTACGTAAAATGCGGGCATTACCGCGAAGTCGGAAAGAAATTCGGCAGGCTTCTCGATCTTGCCGCATATCAAAAAATTTTTGAGTAAAAAATTATAAAAAACCCTCCGGAAAAACCGGAGGGTTTTTGCTTTACGGCTTTAATTCCCGGCCATTCTCTTATAGTTTTCGTACCTTTCTTTTGCGTCTTCCTGGGCTTTTGCAAACAACTCTGCGGCAATATCCGGGAATGTCTTTTTCAATGAAGTGTAGCGCACTTCACCGTCAAGGAACTTGAGGAAGTCTTCCGTCGGTTCTTTCGAATCAAGTATAAACGGATTCTTGCCTTCCTTCTTCAGTTCCGGATTATATCTCCACAGGTGCCAATACCCGGAGTCAACCGCCTGTTTTGAGCGTGCCTGGCTCTTACCCATGCCATCGCGGATACCGTGGTTAATACACGGTGAATAAGCAATAATCAGGGACGGACCGTTATATTTCTCAGCCTCTATGATGGCTTTCAAAAACTGGTTCTTATCAGCACCCATAGCTACCTGCGCAACATATACATAACCGTATGTCGCCGCTATCAGGCCAAGATCCTTTTTCTTAACTTTCTTACCCGATGCTGCGAACTTCGCAACGGCAGCGGTCGGAGTAGCTTTTGACGACTGTCCTCCGGTATTTGAATATACTTCGGTGTCAAATACGAGAACATTGACATCTTCACCGGAAGCGAGAACATGATCAAGTCCGCCGTACCCGATATCATATGCCCATCCGTCTCCTCCGACGATCCAGATCGACTTTTTAACCAGGTAATCGCGTTTTTCCATGATCGAATCTATAAGCTTTTTCGCTTCGGCGTTATCCGCTTTATATGCCTCAACGGCGGAGATTATTTCTGCAGTCGCCTTCTTCGAAGCATCCGCGTCGTCTTTTCCGTCAATCCACGCCTGGAATGCGTCTTTCAAAGCCTGCGGTATATCCATCGAAATAAGCGCTTTCATATCGGCTTCAATGGCTTCACGAATATGTTTTACCGCAAGAGCCATACCATAGCCGTACTCGGCGTTGTCCTCGAAAAGTGAATTTGCCCATGACGGACCCTTGCCGTCCTTGTTTGTGCAGTATACGGTCGAAGGCGCCGAACCGCCCCAGATTGAAGAGCATCCCGTAGCGTTCGCAATCATCATCCTGTCGCCGAACAACTGCGTAATTACTTTAATATACGGTGTTTCGCCGCATCCTGCGCAGGCGCCGGAGAACTCGAACAAAGGCTGTGCGAACTGGCTTCCCTTAATTGTCGTCAAAGGCATCAGGTTATCCTTCACCGAAACACACTTCGTAGCATAATCCCAGTTTTCCGTCTCTTTCATCTGCGAAGCAAGCGGCTTCATAACAAGAGCCTTTTCCTTAGCAGGGCATACGTCCACGCAGTTTCCGCACCCGGTACAATCGAGCACGCTTACCTGTATCCTGTAGTTAAGCCCTTTCAACTGCGGACCGACCGCAGGTTTTGTAACGAACCCTTCGGGCGCGTTATTTTTCTCTTCATCATTTAACAGGAACGGGCGAATTACAGCATGAGGGCATACAAACGAACACTGGTTACACTGTATGCACTTGTCGCTCTGCCACTCGGGAACGGTTACCGCTATGCCGCGTTTTTCATACGCAGACAAGCCTTGCGGGAATGTTCCGTCCTCAATTCCCGAAAAAGCGCTTACGGGCAGTTCGTCACCCTTCATCGCGTTCATCGGTTTCATTACGTTTTTAACGAAATCAGGCAGATCTTCCTGTTCGGTCTTCGTTACGTTATCAGCGGTTTTCCAGCTTTCAGGCACATTAACCTTATGCAGCGCTTCAATACCTTTATCCACCGCCATGTAATTCATCTGCACTATTTTTTCGCCCTTCTTGCCGTATGATTCAACTATCGACTCCTTAAGATACTTCACCGCATCTTCAACCGGAATAACATTCGCGAGTTTAAAGAACGCAGCCTGCATGATCATGTTTATACGACCGCCGAGACCTATTTCGTTCGCTATGTCGGTCGCGTTTATTGTGTAGAAATAGATATCGTTATTGGCAATCTGCCTTTTCAAATGCCCCGGAAGTCTTGTCTCAAGTTCTTCATCGCTCCACTGGCAGTTCAAAACAAATGTCCCGCCTTTTTTCAAACCGGCGATTAAATCATAATTGTCTACATAAGCCTGGTTGTGGCATGCGATATAATCCGCTTCGTCGATCAGATATGTAGAGCGTATTTTGTTCTTCCCGAACCTGAGATGCGAAACCGTTACGCCGCCGGATTTCTTTGAATCGTATGAGAAGTATCCCTGTGCGTACAGATCGGTGTTATCTCCAATAATTTTAATAGCGCTCTTGTTCGCTCCGACAGTACCATCGGAACCCATACCCCAGAACTTGCAGCGGACGGTTCCTTCGCTCTCGGTAACAATTTTTTCTTTTATTTCGAGCGAAAGATTCGTCACATCATCAACAATTCCGATAGTGAAAACCTTCTTCGGATTATCGGATCTGAGGTTGTCATAAACAGCCTTAATCTGTGACGGGGTTGTGTCTTTGGAACCAAGACCATAACGTCCGCCAATGATAAGCGGCTTATCCGGCTTGTCATAGAACGCGTTTATAACATCAAGATACAGCGGTTCGCCTATTGCGCCCGGTTCCTTCGTCCTGTCAAGAACAGCAATTCTTTTCACTGTTTTCGGCATTACATCAAAGAAGTATTTCTCTGAGAACGGGCGGTACAGACGAACTTTTATAACTCCGACCTTATAGCCTTTAGAGTTGAGATAGTCAACGGTTTCCTCAATTGTCTCGGTTACCGAACCCATCGCAACAATGATATCTTCAGCGTCAGGAGCACCGTAATAATTAAACGGCTTGTAATCCCTTCCCGTTATTTTCGATATTTCCTTCATGTATGCGGCAACGATATCGGGAACTGCATCATAATACCTGTTCGATGACTCTCTTGCCTGGAAGAAAATATCAGGGTTCTGGGCAGTACCGCGCGTAACAGGATGCTCGGGATTTAATGCGCGGTTTCTGAATTCACGAAGCGCATCCTTGTCAATAAGGCTTTCAAATACCTTATAATCAATAACTTCAATTTTCTGCACTTCATGCGATGTTCTGAAACCATCGAAGAAATGCAGGAACGGAACCCTGGATTTTATTGCGCTTAAATGGGCAATGCCGCCAAGATCCATAACCTCCTGAACGCTTCCTGAAGCCAGAAGAGCGAAGCCTGTCTGTCTGGCAGCCATAACATCGGTATGATCGCCAAAAATTGAAAGCGCATGCGATGCCACCGCACGGGCACTTACATGGAAAACCCCGGGCAAAAGTTCTCCAGCAATCTTATACATATTCGGAATCATCAACAAAAGTCCCTGCGATGCAGTAAACGTTGTTGTTAAGGCACCAGCCTGCAGAGAACCGTGAACAGCTCCTGCCGCCCCTGCTTCCGACTGCATTTCGGTTACTCTGACACTCTGCCCGAAAATATTCTTTTTCCCATGAGCGGACCATTCATCAACATGTTCCGCCATCGGGGAAGACGGCGTAATAGGGTAAATAGCGGCCACATCGGTAAAAGCATATGCTACATATGCCGCAGCTTCATTACCGTCCATCGTCATCATCGTTTTTTTCGACATTATATCTCCCTCCTTAAATATTGGACACTAATTTGCATTGTACTTGCATTTATATGATTCGGAAGCGATCATCCTCAATCATAGCATGTCTGCCCCGTTCCTGAACAAACAGGATTTTATTGCTGATGTACTTTGTATACACAACAATTATCATTATACAATATATCTCAAACAAAACAAATATCTTATGCCATATTTTTTTTATAGTTCTGCCTGATACTTGTCCGTATTTATGCTTAAAAACTCAAGCAGTTTATCAAGGTATACCCGTCGGGAAAAATTGTCGGGAAGGTTCGGAACCGGTCCGAATTTCCTGAAAAAATAATTATACAGTTGGGATTCCAGAATATCGGATGACAAAGGATTCTTCGGATTTTTTCTCCTGTTTATGTATTCCGTCAGCAGAGCCTCTTCTTTTGCAGTCAGGTTCGGCTTTTGCGATAAACTTATTGCCCCGTCGATACTTTCAATCCCTTCCTCCATCTTTTTTATCTTAACCACGACGGTATTAGCGGCCAAATCCCCTATTCTCATGTATCGCTTTGTAAAAAGAACCGATATTATGCCAATCAGGTATAAACCCGGCAGCATATCTGCAATACGGATAAAATTGCGAATAAGGCAGGCGGAGAATGAAACAGGCTCACCGTTTGCCATCATAACTTTAAGACCAACAATTTTCTTTCCCAATGTTGATCCCTTCATAAAAAACTCAAAAAGCAGGAAATACCCGAACTGTACTATAAAAATAATAAGAAGACAAATAACAATATATAACGTATTATCCTCGGCGAAAAGCAAATTAATGGATTCTTTCCCTGCAATCAGCAATAATGCAAGCACCGCCGCCAGGATAAGCGTATATTGTATAAGCATATCGATTAAAACCGCAACGCCCCTGGAACCTACCGATGCAAGCTCGAAATCGAGCTTTACGTTTTCAGGCGTACGGATACTTAAAACGTTTCGCATTATTCCATCTCCTGACTAATACTTTCCACCAAACATTGTATCAAAAAACTCTATTTGATAAAATGGTTATAATGTAAAATAGCTGCGGGAGTATTTTGATGAACGAAAACAATTTTATCAAGACACACCGGAAAACCTGGCAAGAGCTTGAAGACTTACTCAAGCACGGAAATTTCAAGACAACGGACGCCGCCCGACAGGACAGGCTTCACCACCTGCTTTTTCTTTACCAGACGGTAAGCGGGCACCTTTCAATCGCAAGAACACGTTACGGCGACACAAACACCGTTGAATACCTTAACGGTTTGGTCGCCAGGGCTCACCAGGCTATTTTTGTTTCAAGGACAAAAAGCCTTTCGAAAATTATACGCTTTTTTACGCGCGGTTTTCCTGAACAACTTAGAAAAGCATCGCTGCTTTTCTTCATTTCCGCGGGTATTTTCATTTTCAGTTTTCTTTTCAGTTTCGCCGTTACTATTTACAGGGATGATTACGCGCTGTCCTTCATACCTGAGGAATATATGAATTCGCTAAACGAAAACTCCATAGGCTCAAATACTAACCTGAACTACTCGATAGCTTCCGTCGTCATTTTTACAAATAACATACAGGTGGGAATACTTGCATTTGCGCTCGGAATTACTTTCGGAATAGGCACGGTTTACGTTCTTGTCCAAAACGGTTTTTTGCTGGGCGCTTTATCTGCAGCCGCCGTCAACAGGGGAATGGGTTACATTTTCTGGTCGCTGATCCTTCCCCATGGAGTGCCTGAACTGTTTTGCGTCTTTGTTTGCGGCGCAGCCGGATTATTAATCGCGCGGTCAATAATTTTTCCCGGTCTGCGTTCCCGCAGGCGTTCCTTTGCAGCAGGCGGGAAGGAAGCATTGTTTCTCCTTCTGGGAACAATACCGCTGTTCGTACTGGCCGGAATCACGGAAGGATATTTTACGCCTCTTCCCATTAACCCTTTATGGAAGTACGCAGTATCGCTGCTGTGGCTGGCCGCATTGATTTTATACCTTTTCGCGGGAAGAAAAAAGGCGCGGAATATATAACCGGTATTTCATTTATTCCTTGTAAAGACGAAGCATTCTTTTGTATTCTTCAAGGCGCTCCCTGCTCATTTCATTCAAAGGCTCACGTATCCCTGATATTACAATGCTGTCATGGACGCCCTTTTCACACAATTCCACAAGCTTGTCAACGCTTCTGCCGTCGTTCGGATATGTCGCGCCGTACATATCCAGCCTTTTGAACAGCGTGTTCCTTCCGAAAAGCTGTTCATATGTCCCTCTTATTTTGTTTTCAACCTGCGCAAGGTTTTCTTTCGGCGTAAACGGGCAGACTATGAAAAAAGTACGGGAATCATAATTCATAATCCTGTCGGTATCGCGCAAAACGTTTTTTAACCTGCGATAAAAATCCCGTATCTTTTCCGGCTCAGTGCCGAAAATCCTGCCCATAACAAATGATACGGGATATTTCCCTCTTCCCGCCCTCTTGATCTCGCGCTTCAAATCGTCATTTTCCGAAAATGCGGACACTATGTTCTTCCTGTATTCTATCCACTCAGGATTGACAACTTCCGGCGCGGGAAACTTTTTTATAAACTGATCCAGTCTTTTGTTAAATGCATTCTGAAGTAATTCCCGTTTTTCAGGAATCAGGAAGACATCGTCAATTTTCGCATCCTTAGCCCCGCTGACAATTTCGGTCGTGCCTTCATGGATAATCGCCATTATTGAAAACCCGGGCGAAGCGATATCCGACTTTAACTTTTTAATTAGGCTGTACTGTGCTTCATATTCCCGCGAATCTATTTCAATTATGTAAAAAAGAATAGACTCACGGAAAATATCAAGCTTCAGCATAAGGTCATTCTCATCCAGAACTTCAATAAAGTCAAAGTTCCGTTCATACAGACTTTTTAAAACAACGCTTTTAACATAGCGGTTTTCAATATTAATCAATACCTTTCCAGCCACTGTACTTCACTCTCTCGAAAAAGAAACCTCACTTCGTTTATTATGAATATCGGAAGATCCGTGCATAAAAAACACCGGTTTATGCAAAACTGTCCAAAAAGCAGGCGGTTGACCGCTGTGTGAATACAGTACGGGAGCGTGTTACCGGTCTGTGCTTTGTCACCCAAGGAAGCAAAACACCTGAAGTAAAGCCGCGTACCAACCGGAACGCGGCAGCAATGCCTCGACCCGCAAAGCAGGACCCGCGGGAATAGTGTTTTATATCAAAGTGTGCTGGAATTTCATTGCACTTAAAAATTCTTTATGGTATATTAGTGTCTGAAAAAAACGCTATAGGTGTTACGGGAGGAGTTTAAATGTCTAATTTGGTTGGAAATGCTATATTCGGCCAGTCAGGCGGTCCGACTGCCGTAATTAACGCAAGTGCCGCCGGTGTTTTTACCGAGGCACTGCAGCAGGAGTGCATACCGAAAATATATGGGGCCGCGCATGGAATTAGAGGGATACTCGAAGAGAATTTTTATGATATCGGTTATGAGGACGAAAAAGAGCTTGAACTGTTAAAAACAACCCCTTCTTCAGCATTGGGCTCCGTTCGCTATAAGCTTGCCGATCCCGATAAGGACGATACGGATTATAAACGCCTGCTGGAGGTATTCAAAAAATACAATATCCGCTATTTCTTCTATAACGGCGGTAACGACTCAATGGATACCTGCAACAAGGTCAGCAAGTATATGCAGAAAGTAGGTTATGAATGCCGCGTGATCGGCGTTCCGAAAACAATAGACAATGATCTTGCCGCAACCGACCACTGTCCCGGTTACGGAAGCGCAGCGCGCTATATCGCGATATCAACGATGGAAGTCTATCTCGATGCGCGCGTTTATGATACTCCCATGGTATGCGTGCTTGAAATCATGGGAAGAAACGCGGGATGGCTCACGGCTGCAACCGCATTGGCTGCATATAAAGGAGCGGGCCCGGATTTAATATACCTGCCTGAAATCGTATTCGATATGGATAAATTCATATCCGATGTAAAAAAGGTATATGAAAAGAACAACGGAAAAGTAATTATAGCCGTGTCCGAAGGAATTAAGGACAAAGACGGAAGATATATTTCGGAGTACGGTTCGGACCTCGCAAAGGAAAAAGATGCGTTCGGTCATGCACAGCTCGGCGGCACGGCACAAGTTCTTGCGAGCAAGCTCAAACAGGAACTCGGCTGTAAAGCGCGCGCCATTGAATTCAGCCTGTTGCAGCGCTGCGCATCTCACTGCGCATCCAAAACAGATGTCGAAGAAGCGTTCAATGCAGGCAGAATGGCAGTCAAATACGCCGTTTCCGGAGTCACCGATCACATGGTTGCTTACGAGCGGGCCAGCACGCCTGAATATAAATGCAATTATACAATTGTCAATTTGTCCGAAGTTGCAAACGCCGAAAAGAAAATACCGAGAGAATGGATTAACGACGAAGGGACAGGTTTGACCCAGGCCTTTATCGATTACGCCCTCCCGCTAATACAGGGTGAATCGTCACCGCCGATGGAAGACGGACTGCCCAGGTTTGCAAAACTGAAAAAGGTTAAGGCGCAGATCTGATTTATGCCTGGTCTAACCAGGAATTTGAAGAAATAGCGGCAGGGGAATCCGGAATAATTATGGTTCTATAATAAATGTTGGGGTGTCGAAGTGATAACAACTTCGTTACTCCAACATTTTTTTGCAAATAAAGAGAGCATGGAGTTGAAATCTCAAGTAAAATGGAGTTACACCCATCCCATTTTGAAAGG
>JAAYXD010000279.1 GCA_012516065.1 Clostridiaceae bacterium | reverse complement strand
TTATAATAAAAATCCGGCGCCTCTGTAGGATATACCAATGAACCGTCCCTGTTTTCAATAATAATGTTCTCAAATGCGTTGACACTTGCTTTTTTATATATGCTGTCGAGGTTTCTCACGTCCACATTAATTGAAACGGTGCCGATAACATCTCTGTAAGGGAAATTGGTAATGGCAAAAGAAAATGATAAAACATGTTTCGGCTTGCCTATCAGACCGATTGGTATATTATTTTGATTATCCCTTGACTTGATGTCAAATTGTGTAATATGGGTGTCTTCCGTGTAAATATGCCGGTACATGCCGATAGCGTTTGAATGCCATGAAGTGCTTTCCATATCGGGGTGATTAACAATATAGACAACAAGCCTTTGCCTGTCCATGTAATAAAGACGGTCGGCGGAACTTATATAAAAATAAACGCTGTCAATGTCCTTGCCGTCACTCATTAACTTTAATAAGGAGTTTTCAATATATGTAAACCCCGGACTGCCGTATTCATAATTTGTGTTGTGTATTAAAATTCCCAGAAGGTCTACGTTCCGTACGAAGGAAAGCAAATATCCGCGCATTTTGTTACTGTAATTGTCAAGGTTATCGTTTGTATTTTGTACTATTCTTAAATTTGTGTCAATAAACTGTTTTTCAACCAGTTTACTGGTATTATAGTATGAGGATATTGAAATAATGAGCAGAGGAAAGAGGGTGGATGATATTAACAGCAGCAAAAGCCTGTTTCTGATATTCCGGGAAAAAAAGCATAAGATTTTATTTAACAGACCGGCAGCTTTCAAAACCGGATAACCTCCCCCATACAAAGCTTACTTATGTTTTAATTTGAGAATACTATAAAATACTTATCCCGGCAACCCGGTATTTTACCATTGCTAAATCTCCCAACCCGTTGAAACCCGGGCTTTTCATATGAAAAGGTCAAGATTGTTCTATTAGATCGGTTAATCTGATTCATTTTATCTTTTTCTGTATTTGTTATTATAAAAGTAAATAGTAAATTTAGGGGGTATTTTATGAAAAGGGTTGTGGCTTTTGTATTAATGACAATGATGCTATTAGTCTTTACAGCCTGCGGCGGCAATGCGCCCCAGCAGGGCGCGGAATCGAATCAGGCTGAAACGGGAACTCCGGAAAAAAAGGTAACGTTAAAACTGTGGCAGTGGAGACAGGAAATTGTTGAATCGCTCGAAGAAGTTTTAAATGAATATACGAAACAAAATCCTAATGTTACGGTTATAAGTGAAAGACCCGGAGGAGAAGAATATGAGCTGACGGTTAAGGCGATGATAGCTTCGGGGGAAAACCCGGATGTATTTGCCGTAAGAGCCTGGAGCCAGACAAAGGAATATGCGGATGCCGGCCAGGTGCTGGAATTCACGAATGAGCCCTTCATGTCCGTTGTCAGCGATTTTGCCAAGGAAACGGTGAATATAGACGGAAAATTATACGGTCTTCCGATGCAGGTCGACGGCGGCGGGATTATTTACAATAAAAAAGTATTCGAGGAAGCGGGTATAACTAAACCGCCCGAAACGATATCGGAACTGGAACAGGTATGCGAACAGCTTAAGAGCAAAGGGTTTATCCCGTTTGCGGTTGCCCATAAAGACTGGTGGACTCTAAGAGAACTGTTCTCGTATTTGCATACACAGACGACCGACCTGATAGAATTTTCAAAAGCAATGAACGTGGGGAATGAGAGTTTTAAAAACCCGAAAATAGATGAGGCCATGAGAGTTGTAGATATTATAAATGAGAATTGCAATGAAAAGCCCATGGACTCCGATTATAACAACGCCTGCGCGTTAATAGCGCAAGGAAAAGCGGCAATGATGGTACAGGGCCTTTGGTCCATACCTGTTATAGAAAGAGTAAATCCTGATTTTGACGGCGGCTTTATACCGGTGCCTGTATCTGATACGGCGGGGGAAGCCCGGTTATCCGCCGATATTACCGTGGTATTTCATATTTATCCCGAATCGGAAAATATAGAGGAATCAAAGAAGCTGCTTGAGTGGTTCACTCAAAAGGAAACCGCTAAGCTGTTTGCGGAAAAATGCGGTTTTCTGCCTCCTTTCGAAAATGCCACTCCGCCAAAAGGCGGCGGTTCCGTATGGAATGACATGGTTGTGCATGTTGAAAAGGGAAATGTTGTGCCGTTCGGATATTCCATATGGCCTACAGGCTTTGACGCTCAGCTTGGGCAGATTATGCAGGGTTATTGCACCGGAGAATATGACAAGGATCAACTGTACAAGCAACTTGATGATACGTGGAAATCATTCATTAAGTAGCAAAAACAGTCAATGGTTAACCGGGGGCAGGGGATCTGCCCTCGGCAAACCATCCGTAGAGGTCCTTTTTTATGAATTTCAAAGGATGTGAAACTGTTGCATATTAACAGTAAAAAAATTCGTGATACAATATCCTTTTACCAGTTTGTTTTACCGGCATTATTAGTATATGCCATGTTTTTTTTAATACCGCTGGCCGGTGGTTTTATTTTATCATTGACGGATTGGAACGGGATCAGCAAGGAACTAAACTTTATCGGCCTGAAAAACTATTTAAACATCTTAGATGATACGCGTTTTTTAAACAGCTTAAAGACAACCTTGAAACTGACAGTCAGCTTCGTTGTTATTGTTAATGTACTGTCGCTGCTTGTAGCGTTTTTACTGGATTCTGAATTAATTAAAAGTAAAAAAAGGAAACATTTCTACAGGGGAGTAATTTTTGTCCCGCATTCGATAAGCCTGATTATTGTCGCATTTATCTGGCAATTTACATTTACAAAGGTATACAGCAACCTGGTAAATGAACTGGGTCTGGGTTTTCTGGATATAAGCTGGTTTGGAAATAGTACCGGCGCGATTGCGGCGGTGCTTATAGCAATGATTTGGCAAAGCCTCGGTTACTATATGGTTGTTTATGTTGCCGGTTTACAGACAATTGATCCTAATTTGCTTGAAGCCGCGGAAATTGATGGGGCAAAAGGATTGAAAAAAACGATTTATATTACTCTGCCGCTGATCACGTCTTCAATAATTGTTAACTTGTTTATTTCGATAATAACCGGGTTTAAGTCGTTTGACATTGTGTTCCAAATGACATCGGGGGGGCCGAATAACGCAACCAATGTCGTAGCCTTGGATATATACCAGGAAGCGTTTCTGACGCAAAGATACGGGTATGGCTCGGCTAAAGCCATTATTCTGTGTATCCTGGTGATTGTTCTGACATATTTTCAACTTAAATTTTTCAAAAGCAGGGAGGTTGAAATGTGATGGTTAAAAACAGGCTTTCATCCCTCCTGGTTGAAGCTGTCGCTGTACTTATTTGTCTTTTGTTTGTTATCCCGTTTGTTTTTGCTGTTATTAATTCTTTCAAAACTTATCCGGAAATGATGGAATCATTCATCAGGCTGCCGAACCGCCTTAATTTTGAAAATTATGTCAAAGCATGGACTGTAATGAAGGGATTAAGGCCGTTTATAAATTCAATTATCATAACCGTGTTTAGTATAATAGGAATCGTCCTGTTTTCATCGATGGCAGCATACAAATTATCAAGGACAAAGGACAGGAAAAGCTGGGTTATCTATTTAATTTTCGTCTTTGCACTGGTGGTTCCTTTCCATTGTTATATGATACCGCTTGTTAAATTAACAGCTTCTCTTAAATTGACTAAAAGCTATATAGGAATTGTTTTGATTTATTGGGGGATATGCATGCCGTATGCGATATTTTTGCAGCACGGTTTTGTGAAAAGCAGACCGTATGATATAGAAGCGTCTGCGGTTATTGACGGCTGCACTCCTTTTAAAACATTCTTTTTCATCGTATTCCCGCTTATGAAACCGATTGTTAGTACAT
>JAAYXD010000078.1 GCA_012516065.1 Clostridiaceae bacterium | reverse complement strand
TCATTTGCAAGAGCTATATACTTCAGCCCGGGCAAGTCGAAACTCGCAAAAATGCTATAAAATATAAATTGCAGGAAGCATTTTTGCTCAAACAGTCGACTTGCTTGTCCTCGCTCTGACTATATATCTCTAAGCTTCATTCCGCTATAGTTTCCTTATATTATACAATAGTTCTTTAACTGTGAACTCATAGCAAATAACCCAGCGGGTGGTAACGGGCCTATGCATTGCTGCCGCGTTCCGGTTGGTACACGGCTCTGGTTCGGGTGCTTTCGATGACGACAGAGAATAAAAAGATGAAATCGCGAAAAATAAAAAGATAGTCTAAAAAACGGCATTCATATACCTGTCCATCGGAAAAACGGGCTCTTTGAAATCATATTTAATCTTTTCCAGATTTTCTTTCATCACCGAATGAAATGCTATCGGTATCCCCGACTCTTTTGAAACTGCCCGCGCAAATTCGCAGCCGGCAATAATATCATGTTCCGTCGTTTTATCCATTAAATGAGAGTTGTTTATTATATAATCCACATCCATCCTTGAAGATATGCGGATCTCATCAAGAATCTTCATTACGTCATCAACTGTCCTGGTTTCAGGCCGGAAGCAGTTAATGACATAATACATTACCGAATCGGATACGGGAATTTCATTTCTGTACCGTCCTATTACCTTAGCGCCGGCATCGTCGCCGCCCGTATCGATAATCAAAATCGTACCGCTGTCTTTAAGATACTGTGTTATTTCACCCGTTAATGCCGGGATATCAACATTCGTATTCGCGTATTTCGTGCTGACAGGAATGATGCCGTTCTTTTTAAGGATATCTACGGCCGCACTGCTTCTGAAGTACGGGTTTATTATGTCAAGATCGGCAAACACGGTTTTTTGTGCGGTTTTCGACCGGTTTATCGCAAAATTCAGTGAAACTTCGGATTTTCCGGTCCCGTAATGTCCGGTAAATATATAAATCCTTTTCTTCTGCATTCCAAACCTCCCGAGTGACTTCCGTTAAACCGGCCGCTTTTGTGCTATACCGGCAAATCTGCGCATAAATCATTGCCCGCAATCCACAACGGCATATTTCTGCCTTCCGGTTTCATACAGATTATTCCCATAACGGTCTATCAGTACTATCGCGGGGAAATCAACTACTTCAAGCATTCTCACCGCTTCTGTCCCCAAATCGTCAAACGCGATTACTTTCTGGCTTTTTATGCATTTTGAAATGAGAGCGCCGGCACCGCCTGTAGCTCCAAAATATACGGCACCGTACTCAACCATCGCGCGTATGACGTTTTCATCGCGCATCCCTTTTCCAATCATTCCCGATATACCGGCTTTGATTAACGCAGGTGTATATTTATCCATTCTGCCGCTTGTCGTTGGACCTGCCGATCCGATTACCTTTCCTTCCGGGGCGGGACACGGACCTACATAATAAATTACCTGCCCCTCGGGTGGAAAAGGCAGCGGTTTCCCTTCATCCAAAAGCGCAATCATCCTCTTATGCGCGGCATCCCTTGCCGTATAAACAGTACCCGTTATTTCAACAATATCCCCGGCTTTAAGGCTGTCAACGACATCGGGCGTCAGCGGCACGGTAATTTTCCGCTTCATATGCATACACCTCCGTTAATCTTTGAATTCAGAAAGCCTGACCGTATATTTATTCGTCCGGCTCATGAACGTACAGCGGTGCTTCGACAGTAACCTGCGGGTTGCCGTTCTTCAATCCGTAAACGAGAACCATATTTGCCGGGTTTTTTCTGTTCGCATGAACAAGTCTGATCCTTTTCGGCTCTATCCTGTACCCGCGCATCGTAAAGAAAATATCGACAAGCCTTTCAGGCCTGTGAATCATGAAAAAACGGCCGTGGTGCTTTAATAGACCTGACGACACTTTTATAATGTCCTCAAGGGTACAGAAAATTTCATGCCTTGAAACGGCCTTTACATCATCCGGATTTACCAGCCCGCCCCCGGCTTTTGTATAAGGCGGATTTACAACCACCGCGTCAAAACTGCCCGGACCGAACATATCGATGGAATTTCTGAAATCGCCTTCAACTATCGTAATCCTGTCATTAAGATTGTTCAGCATAACGCTCCTGCGGGCCATTTCGGCCATTTCAGGCTGTATTTCAACACCCGTAATATGGTATGCGTCTGTTTTAGCAGAAAGCAGAATAGGAATTATTCCCGTTCCTGTGCCCAGATCTATGATTCTCATATTCTTTTCGACTTTAACATAATTGGAAAGCAGAACGGCATCTATTCCATATCGGAAACCCCTGTTTTTCTGGATTATCTTAAGCCCGTTCAACTGCAGATCGTCCAAGCATTCCCCTTCCTTAACAAGCCCGGACATACTCTTCCCTCCATCTTAAAGAAACAGCCAGACTATAATGTCCGGCTGAATTTCTCCGTTCAGAGAACTAATCAATTGCATACCCTGAAAAGGGATGGCAATTATTAAACTTATATACGGCCAGTAGCCTGTCCGTTATGAATGAACTAAATTTTAATATTTTCATACCAATACTTATTATTCCGGTTTCGGAGCATCAACAGGACATACATCAGCGCATGCCCCGCATTCTATACATTCCTCCGGATCAATTACATATTTGGTATCACCGGCAGAAATACAATTCACCGGGCATTCGGATTCGCAAGCTCCACAGCTTATGCAATCGTCATTAATATGATATGCCATCCCAACACACCTCCTGTGTACTTTATCATTAAGCAATATATAACAACGGAAGAAATTAAATTCCTATGTTATCCTACAATATATTAAGGTATATGTCAATCAAAACAGGCAAATTACTTTTAGTCTTCAAGCTGTTTCAATATTTCCATATCCACTTCTTCCGGTTCGGGCTGTTTTTCTGCGTCTTTTATAAGCTGAATTTCCGAAGCGTCATATTCCTTCAAATCAGGCTCATTTTCATTGTCAAGCTTTACCTTCACCTTTTCCTCAAGAAGGTTAACATACATTACCGTTCCGCTTCCGTCAGGCGTTTGCACAAGCGCCCCAACCTTAGGCACCCTCTTTATAAGATCCTCATATGCTTCCTGCTCATATTTCAAACAGCACATAAGCCTTCCGCATATTCCGGATATCTTCGTCGGGTTCAGTGAAAGGCTTTGTTCCTTCGCCATTTTTATCGATACGGGATGGAACTCGGTAAGGTGCGTACAACAGCAGAGCTGTCTTCCGCATATCCCAAGACCTCCCATCATTTTTGCCTCATCCCTGACACCTATCTGCCTAAGTTCAATGCGCGTTCTGAAAACAGAGGCAAGATCTTTTACGAGTTCGCGGAAATCGACCCTTCCGTCGGCAGTGAAGTAGAAAAGAATCTTATTATTGTCAAACGTATATTCTACGTCAATAAGTTTCATTTCAAGATTGTGCTTTTCAATTTTTTCAAGACAGATATTGTACGCTTCGGCAGCCTTCTTTTTGTTTTCCTCAACCTGCTTCAGGTCTTCCTCTGTCGCTTTCCTCATCACTTTCTTCAACGGTGCGACAACTTCGCTTTCATCTACTTCTCTTACCGGACAGACCACTTCACCGCATTCTATTCCGCGCGCTGTTTCGACAATAACCTTGTCGCCCTGTTCCAGTTCAATGTCGACAGGATCGAAGTAATATATTTTACCGGCGTTTCGAAACCGGACTCCCACTACAATCGCCATATATTTAAACCTCCTGAATTTCCAGCAGCAATACATCAATTCCCAACTGGTAATTGATATTGTATCTGAAATTTCTCTGCATATTTTCCAGTGCCGCCAGCCTGTCCATAAGTTTTCGTTTTGAACAGGCTGAAGCAATCTCTTTTATGATATCTTTTTTATCGGAATTGATCAACCCGTTTTCTATTCCCATCAGAACCATTAAACAGTCTCTGTAGACAGACATAATTATGTCTATTATCTCCGTAAAATCGTCTTTATTTTCGTTCAATATTTTTCGTACTTTCTCCATTTGTGAAAAATCACCGGGTTTTTTAAGCAGACCGATTATTTGATCCCTTAAGTCCCGGAAAGAACTCTCTTCAAGCATACGTACAGCTTTTCCCGGAATACCGCGCGAGAATTTGACATAAAAATCGAGTTCATTTTTGTTTTTCG
This sequence comes from Clostridiaceae bacterium, assembly GCA_012516065.1. Classification (GTDB taxonomy): domain Bacteria; phylum Bacillota; class Clostridia; order DSM-8532; family DSM-8532; genus DTU069. Next base: position 3,511 of record JAAYXD010000078.1, on the reverse strand, counting down.
GCGCTAAAGGCATGACGATTCTTCTTATTTCATCTTCCGAATACGGTTCCATCCTGAAGTTTACCGTTCTTGACCGTATTGTCGGAAGCAGCGCTTCATAATTTACCGCGGACAGGATAATAACCGCATATTCGGGGGGTTCCTCAAGAGTTTTCAGAAGGCAGTTCTGCGCCTGGACAGTCATCATATCGGCGCCGTCAATGAAATATACCTTTTTATGTCCATATGCGGGGCGGTTTGCGACATGTTCCTGCAGCGCGCGAATCGTATCGATGCCTATTGAAGACTTGTCTGTTATAACCTCGTAAAAATCGGGATTTGTGCCTTCGGCAAACGTTCTGCATGAAACGCAGCCGCAGCTGTCAGGTTTCCCGAACGGGCATAGAATTTCATGCGCGAATTCAAGCGCGACAGTATGTTTCCCGATGCCTTCCGGGCCTGAAAACGCGTACGCGTGGCCAAGCCTTCCTTCCGATAGAATTTTTTTCAATTGAGAAACAAGTGCCTTCTGTCCGATTATTTTATTTAAACCCACAGAAATATCCTCTTTTCAGCGTGTAAATATAATTGGTTTTTCGCCCGCGAAACTGTTAACGAGTTTCCCGTTCGTAAATAATTTGCCGGTAGGCGGCTATAGAATGATATCAAGTATCAGCCCGCGTATATCTTCAATTTTACCCAATATTTTCAAATGATCTCTCTCCGAACTTAACACTTCCTTCGTAAGCTCTTCGAGTTTTTCATTCACTTTTTTTACAGTAGCGTACAAACGGTGCCTTCCCCTCCTGTCCATATAGCTTTCTTTGGAAAAATGCATAAAACTTCTTACCGCTTCTTCGAGGAATTCGGAAATCAACCGTTTGTATGCTTTAAGTTCGGCGATATCAACTTTTTCCGATAAACGCTCCCCCTGCCTGATTATGTCCTGTGCCATTTTGCGGAGCATTTCATCCCGGTCTTCGGATTGCTGCCTTTTTAAATACGTGTTGAACTGGCCGGGCGCTTTTTCCCCGACTTTCCTGCTGCCCGTGTTTATTCTTCCGGACAGGCCATCCGTTCTCCTGTTGGAACCGTCAATTTTCATTCCCAATGGCAACGCCCCGTTTCATTAAAAATGCGATTAAGCCGATTTTAACCTCTATTCAATATATCGGCAAAGCAGAGCGTCTATGTATTCCTTTATCAAAGAAAACGCGGCTTCAATCCCGATTTCGCCATTAATCCGTTTAATCCTTTCAGGATACATCTCGATAAGCTTTAAATAACCGTTGTATACGTTACGGTGGAATTCGATGCTCTCGTTCTCAAGCCTGTCGGGAACAGACGAGTTTAACCTTCTTTTAAGAGCCAATTCGGGGTCAATATCCATAAAAAAGGTTATATCGGGCATTATGTTTCCCGTCGCTATGTCATTTACAATCTTTACCGTATCAATTCCGAGGCCTCTCGCCAAGCCCTGGTAAACATAGCTTGAGTCGACATAACGGTCACATATCACGGTAATTCCTTTTTCCAACGACGGTTTTATCAACTGTGAAACGAGCTGCGCCCTTGATGCGGCATACAGCAGCATTTCCGCCACGGGGTCCATTTCAGTATTCCTGTTGTCAAGAATAATACCCCTTATTTTCTCGCTTATCGCCACTCCTCCCGGCTCGCGCAGCGTAATGATTCTGATGCCTTTATTCATTAAATATTCCTTCAGGAGGGATAACTGCGTCGACTTTCCCGAACCATCGCTTCCTTCAAAAGTTATAAACAGCCCTTTCCGCATTTGTTTCACCTATTCCCTAAAATATTCAGCGCGGCAGTACCGATATGAGCAGATCTTCCAAATTCCCGCCGTCTTCAGCGCGCCCGGCGCCCATAAGGCCGTGGATGTCCGCACCGGCGAGATAAAGACGGCTCAGGCAGCCTATATGCTCTTTCGATATTGTTTCTCCCGGACACAGTACGGGTATGCCGGGAGGATACGGTGTAACGATTCCCGCGCTTCTGTAACCTTCGGATTCGATTAATGGTATATTTACGCTGCACTGCAGGTAACTCCAGCGATCGGGCATAATGCATCCGCCCGAGTAAAAAATCTTTTCGCTTCGCGTGCCGCGTTTTCCCCGCCCTATTTTTCGGTCTATTTCCTTAAGACTTTGCTGCAGAGCGCTTATTTCGCCCTCGCCGTCGGACAGCGTTGTTATAAAAACTACGTTATATTCATCGGCCATTTCCGCATAAATGCCGTATTCCGAGCTTAATATACGCGCAAGGTCAAAGCCTGATATATCGGAGTTTGCGGTGTTAACAACAATCCGGCTCGGATCCCTTTCGAAACCGTTCAGTTCGTCTGGAATGAGCCGCAGTTTATCCATCGCAGACAATTCCTTTTTCATTATTTCCAATCGTTCGAGCAAATGGCCGTATATTTTTTCTCCTTCCGTACCGACCAAACCGCACGCATATTCGATAGACGCCATTATCATGTACGACGGGCTTGTCGTTGTCAGCATTGAAACCGCTTTTTGCACTGTACCTATGTCAACGCGTGTGCTTCCGACATGTAAGACCGCTGCCTGCGTAAGAGCGGGCAGTGTTTTATGGAAACTTTGGACGGCCATGTCGGCACCTGAACTTAACGCTGTCGGAGGAAACTTCCGTGAAAACGCAAAATGAGCGCCGTGCGCTTCATCAACGAGGAGCAGTTTGCCTGAAGCGTGCATCATGCCGGCCAGTTCCGAAACGGGAGCGCACAGCCCGTAATAATCCGGGGAGGTAACAATTGCTCCCTTTACGTCGGGATTATTATAAAGGGCTTTTTCCCATTCTTCCGCGCCCGCCGGAATAACCAACTGCCATTCTTCATTATAACACGGCATTACAAATACAGGTTCGATTTCAAAAAGGATAAGGCCGTTTATGACCGAATAATGGCAATTTCTCGACACAAGCACCCTGTCGCCTTTTTTGAAGCAGGAAAGCAGCATTGCATGTATCCCGGAAGTTGATCCGTTCAATAAGAAGAATGATTTTATCGCCCCGAACGCTTTCGCGCACGCGTCCATGCTCCTTCCGATTACGCCCGAAGGCTTGTGCAGGTTGTCCAGGCCGGGCAGTTCGGTAAGATCAAACCTTAACAGGTTGTCCCTGAATGATTCGGAAAACCCTTTTCCGCCCTTATGGCCGGGCATATGCATCATTATTTTGTTTTTTCCGGCTATTTCCTCAAGCGCGCTGATTAACGGAAAATACTCTCGTTTCTTCATTTCATGTCTTCCAACCGCCGCGATCTATTAATTTAAAGCCACTGCTACGGTTATATTTTATGATGAATCCGGTTCCATTGCAAGGACATGCTGAAAGTGCAGAAATGCGAACCATGTAGGATTACAATAGATGTGTTACACCCAATAAAAAATTAGTGCGGGAAGTTAACCAATAGTGTATGTTTATGTTACCACAACAAAATAAACACAAGGAGGTCAGCTTCCCGCATGAATAGCATAACACAAGATATGAG
>JAAYXD010000311.1 GCA_012516065.1 Clostridiaceae bacterium | reverse complement strand
GCACACATACTGAACATCAATGGTGAAAGCTACAGGTTTAAGCAGGCTCTTTCCAAGCAGGCAAATAATGCCTGATTTTTTATGAATTGGTGGCCTGATTTTATTCCGGTAAGTGGCCTAAATTTTGATTGACATTAACATAAAGAAATGTTCAGTAATTGGGTTAATGTACACTTACTGAACATTTATTAGTAATCCACTTTATATTTTACTCAATAGCAGCAAAATCACTTGTTGTTATTTTATTTGATAGTTCTGAAATATATTCTCGAGCTTTAATTCTAGAATCAATAACTCCCTTTATTGCATTACTAATAGATTTTCTAATTTCAGCACTTTTAGGTATTGGAATAATTACTTCATCTATTCTGTTTCCAATTGTATCAATAACATCCCTTGTAAATTGTTTTGTTCTTATTTGCCTTTTTACAATATAAGAGTTTAACAAACCAAGAAATAAGTAAGGATCTAATAAACTTTCATTCTTAACCCTTATCTTATATAAACCTCCACAATAAAGAGATTTCACATCATATTTTGTTATTAAACAGGAAGAACCAACCAAATAAGTACCATCTCTAACAAGCAAAATATCATTTTCCGCAACATCCTCTTTGTCTTTATATTGCATGTATACTTCTTCTGATATTCCCTGCTTAGGATCGTGCTTTATTTCCCAATTAGAAAAATCGGAAGTCCTGATAAACGGAATGTCCCCTGTTCCATATGCCATTTTACCGATTTCATCTCCAGTGTGGTACTCAATCATACCTTCCTCATACATTTCACCCATAGTTTTCAAATAGCAGGAACTACCTAGCTTATCCAATTCTTCCTTTATTGAAGGATCATAGTATTTCGGCAAATAAATTAAATCTGATATATCTTTTGAGGAAATCCAAAAGGTTTCAAATTCACCAAACTCTGAAGTAATAGTTTCGGTAGAAATATTCTCAGCAATCTCATCAATACTTTGTTTAAAAAATTCTTCAAGAGCATTAATATTATTATTAAGCAAAACAGATTCGATGATTTTGGGACAGTGCTTAATAAAAGCCTTTCCAACTACTCTTTTATACAAAGCATCTCTTGTTTGCTTTATATACTTATCTCTAATAGATTTTGACTTTGGTATAGGTAGAACGATTTCTCCAAATCTTTGCCCTATTGTGTCAATAATATCTGCAGTAAACTGGAAAGACCGTATTTGCTTTTGGACAATATCAGAATTCAGTAGCAAAAACAGTATTTCAGGTTCTAACTCTTCTGTTTTTTCAACTCTTATTTTTAAAATATGCGATTGGTAAAGTAGTTCCTTATCAACACTTGTAATGAAACAATTAACCCCTATTAGGTATGTACCATCACGAACAAAGAGAATATCTCCTTCCCTAACATCTTGTTTAGCTGAATATTGGTTATATATTTCTTCTGATACCCCTTGTTTGGGAATTGTTTTAATTTCCCAGTTTGCTATATCAGAAGTTCTTACAAAAGGAATATTACCAGTACCATAGGCATTCTTACCAATTTCGTGCCCAGTTGCATACGAAATAATACCTTCATTTTTCAACTCTTCAATACTCATACACGTGTGTGTTGATACAATATTTTCAAGGGCATCTTCAATTTCAGGGTCATAATATTTAGGTATATATATGTCATTTTTAATTCTGGTTGATTTAATCCAAAAATTTATCATTTCTTATGAGACCTACCTTTATGATAGATTTCAGCAACTTTCGGGATATCATCTAATAAAACCTTCTCACCCTTCTCATTGATTCTTATTGTAGGGTTACCTCTGCTATCATGACCACACCACTTGACATCGCACATAAAAATATCATATGGCTCAGTAGCAACAGCTTTTTCACAGATTACAACACATGTTTTTGCATGCGTATGTGGTTGGAACAAATCTTCAGGTAAAGTAACAATTGCAAGTATTTTTGCATTTCGTGTTATATAATCCACTACATAACGGTACTTAGGCATTCCGAAAATACTTTCGAGAAGTACTATACCTAACTTTCCATTTGGTTTTAGCAATTGAAAACATCTTTCAATAAACAGTAATTGGGGAGGCTGTTTGTCTAGCAAGCGCCCTTTGACAAATTTACCTTCCGAATCCTGTGACCAAGCATGCCCAAGATCATATAGTTTTAAGATTTCTTCCGATTCTATTGCAAGCTTTTTACCAAATGGAGGATTTGTAAAAACAACATCAAAACTTCCAAAAGTAATATCTGTTCTGGCATCGTCGCTCCAATGTTCAGGACTTTCAAGGCTGTTTTCACAATATACGCCTCCCCTACCATCACCGAGTATGGCCATATAAGCTTTTGCAACTTTGCTTAGAAATTTATCTTTATCTATTCCTCTAAAATTCCTTATAGCTACTCTTTGCTTCTCAGAAAAAATCTCACTTTCTGGCCAACCATAAGCCTTTCCCTTTTCCTCAACTTTATTCCAGACATGTCGTAATGCTTCTACAAGAAAACCTCCACTTCCACAGGCAGGGTCAATTATTCTATCATCTGCTTTTGGGTCAACCATATCTATAACCATTTTTACGACATTTCTAGGCGTGAAAAATTGTCCTTGTCCTCCTTTAAGGGATGGACCTATGAATATCTCAAAAGCTTCTGCTACAGCATCTCTCTCACACTCAATTAAGCAATAATTCTGTAATTCTCCAACAACATATGTAAGGGAATTTTCATCAAGTAATATACTATCAGCAACTTCAATAACATCATTATATTGAGCTTTAACCTTTTCAAATAATGAGACTATTCTTGACTTAACATCGGCTGGGTTTTCATCAACTCCTGCTCTGAAAGTAACGATATCTTCCCTTTTAGTAAAACGTTCATCATATATCTTACAGAATATTAGATTAATTAACTGTTGGGCAAATACTTCATCTCTTGTTATGCCAACAGCATTTGCAGCCAAGTAGTTTCTTATTGTACGGAAAACGCTCTTTAAATTTGTAGCAGGTTTAAGATCCTTTCTTTTAAATTTACCAATATCCTCAATTCTCTGCCCGTATTTGGGAATGTTAGGTGCTTCACTGAAAAGAATTTTACCATCCTTTTCAGTTTTTAACAAATATAGCCTTTCATCTCCATTAAACCAAACTCCAAGTCTAGCTTTTGAAAACCGTAAATAGTCTTCTAATTGGCTTCTACCGTCTTTTCTATCTTTCTTTTTACATTCGACTATTAGCTCTATATTGTCATCAGTCTTTGTGGAACTGCTAAAAACAGCGATATCAACAGGATATTCTTTCTTTTTGTCCGAAGGTCTTACCTTTACCCTCCATTGGGGACGGGTCTGTATATGGGCTTTAGGATATCCATAGTCTTCCACAAGAACTTTAGAAAAAACTTGAACAGCCTCACGTTCTTCAGGTGTATCTTTTACTATTTTTCCTGATATATAATCAATTAAGTAACCTTCCTTAATTTCTATGGTTTCTACAGTATCAGTTTTTACTTCCTCAACCTTCCCCATGTTTTACCTCCAATTCATAAACTTTGTTCTGTTAACTTAATAATAAAAATGAGACCTGAAACGCCTCTGGTATAATGGAAATTGCCAAAAACCCATTACCTCCCAGAAAGGAGCGTTCAAGTCTCATGACCATTATACCATCAAACGTAGTATGTCCAAGGTGT
>JAAYXD010000077.1 GCA_012516065.1 Clostridiaceae bacterium | reverse complement strand
GTTTGCCCCGTAACAGAGCCGATGTACTATGAAGCAAACAGCGTTCCGCTGCAAAATACCGAAAAGACAAAAGAAGTTTACCTTCCAAAAGGCGCTGCCTGGTTCGACTACTGGACAAATACCGTGTATAACGGCGGACAGAAAATAACCTGCAGAGCCGATCTCGATACGATACCGCTGTTTGTAAAAGCCGGATCAATTGTTCCGGTGTCCGATCCTGTTATGTACGCTGACGAGAAAAAAGGGGAAGTATCTGAAATCATAATCTACGGTGAAGATGACGGCGAGTTTACTCTTTATAATGACGAGGGCGATAATTATTCCTATGAAGACGGGAACTTTTCGGCTATCCCGCTGCGGTACGATGATAGTGAAAAAACGTTAACCTTTGGAAGATCCTGCGGTAAATACAAATACCAGGAGAATTTCCGGATAAGGCTTATCGAAAGCGGACGGGAGAAATCAATTGAGGTCCGGTATAAAGGCTGTGAACAAGCGGTCAGGTTATAATATTATAAATTTTCTCCTTTGTTTTTTAAATGCGCATGCGGTTCAGACGGAAAGATATTATGAAAAATAAGAATGTGAAAAATAACATGCAATTTCCAAAAGGAAAAATATTAGTCTATACAAGAAAGCCGGTAAGCGGTTTGTATTCGGCACATCTTGCCTATCGCGTGCATATGGCGTACAGCAGCGATGGGAATACATATAAAGCTCTGAATCAAAATTACGGAATTGTATTCGCGTCATCAACTATTTCACAGGACAATACGATTAACGAGAAAGGATTAAAAAACCCTTATTTATTTTATACGGCCGACGGTAAGTTTGGTATTGTGGCGGTCAGAATAAATGCCGACGGCAGTGATGACGGCGAAAGCAAGGGTAAAGTTTTGTTATGGCTGTCCGACGATCTTTATTATTTTAAAGAGATCGGCTTGATAAACCTGCATGTGGATGCATATGCAAATGAAATAGTTTGTGAATATGATTATATTAATAAACAATATATGTTGATATGGAAGGATAATGACGGAAGATGTTTTCAAAACACAATGGCTGATATCACCGATTTGGACAGCGCATCGGATCCAAAACCCGGCAATATGCCTGCGTATGAAACCGCATTGAACGCACCGAAAGGAGCTGTTAAAGGGAATGTTCTTGAAGTGGACGCCCGTTTCGGCGATGACCTTCTGATAAAATGGTCACCTCTCGTAAACACGGAAATCAAAGTACCGGACTGCATCAGGGCTGAATCTAAGGAGCAAATCGACGAGGTAACGGCGACGGCGGTTTATAATGATGGCTCTGCCGCAGTCAAGCAGGTCATATGGGATACTGAAAGTATTGATTTTTCAAAGGCTGGTATATATGAGATTTCCGGCACCGTTGTCCAGGAGGTTTATCCATTCCCGTTGGCTGTTGGATACGCTGATCCAAATATAATACAATGGCATGGCAAATACTATTTTATCGCGACAAATGACAATACCGACGACATAGGATTATATGTCCGTGAATCTGATACGATAATGGGATTGTTCAGTGACGGTTATAAAGAATATGTTATCCTTGATCGGAATGAGGAAAAAGGATTTGTTCAAACTTTCTGGGCTCCTGAATTTCATGTTATCGGGGATGAACTGTATATTTTGTTTGCAGTAGGCGGAAAAATCTGGGGGCCGCAGTCACATGTCATGAAGTTAAAAAAGAACGGCAGCATTATTGACCCCGATAGCTGGGAGGAGCCGATCCGGGTTATGAAAATGGACGGGACATACCTTACGACGGAAGGCATTACACTGGACATGACATATTTTGAAGCATACGACAAAGCCTATTTGGTATGGTCATACCGTAAGCACATCGGTACTCCGAGAGATACCGGTTCAATGCTTTACATTGCAACTACAGACAAGAAAGAACCGTGGCGCCTGACTAGTGACCCGGTATTATTATCGAGACCGCTGTATGGCTGGGAGAATAATGAACATACGGTAAATAACGAAGGTCCATATCCGATTGTAACGGAAGATAAAGTATATATTACATATTCGGGAGGAGCAGCCGGTGGATATTCGTATGTGCTTGGCCTTTTGACTGCCGATAAAAGTGCCGACTTGCTCGATCCCGGCAGTTGGGTAAAAAGCAATGCACCTGTCTTATCCTATTATTCTATAGAAGGTGAGTATGGACCAGGTCATAATACTTTCTTTAAAGATAAATATGGAAACCTTATGATTGCGTATCATGCACAGGAAACGACGGAAAGAAGTCCAAGATGTACGGCAATTCGAAGGGTTCATTTTGACAAGTACGGTATTCCCAGATTTGACATGTCCGCTGAACGTGATTTGAGACATGATCTTACTTGTGTTAAAACAAGAGTTGAAATAGCAAAATAATGATAATTCATACATATGAGGTGTTATTATGGGTATATTGTCGGTTAAAGGGAATAAGGTTATTTTTCAAAAGAGAAATGAGCTTGCGGTTATAGAGCCGTGGGGAATAGACTGCTTAAGGTTCAGGGCTTCTCCGAACGCGAGAATCACCGATGAGAACTGGAGCCTGATACCGCAGCCGGAAGTAGAATGTTCCGCGGCAGCCGGGGATGATAAAGCGGTTATCGTAAACGGCAAAATTTCAGCTGAAGTTTTTTCAAGCGGGAAGGTTGTTTATTATAAGGATGGGAAGGAATTACTGGCGGAACGCTCCGAAATGGCTTTCAATACAAAATACCGGGATTACCGTTCGCTTGGCGGCGACAATCACCGCGTGACCGTTATTTTTGAGGCATACGGAAATGAACATTTTTACGGCCTCGGGCAGGAACAGAATGATTGTTTTGACTTAAAAGGCTCGACAAGCGAGCTCATTCACAGAAATACGAAGTCTTCCGTTCCGTTCATATATTCGTCAAGAGGTTACGGTTTTATTTGGAACAACCCTTCTATCGGCCGCTGTGAATTAACGAATAATCATACGCTTTGGACGGCCAATTCAACAAAGCAGGTTGATTACGTTATAATCGCCGGTGATACGCCCGCGGAGATCATGAGCAAATATGCCGGATTAACGGGTCATGCCCCGAGTTTCCCGCGCTGGGCGTCGGGTTTCTGGCAGTCGAAACTGCGGTATGAAGATCAGGAAGAACTTCTGGAAGTAGCGAGAGAATACAAAAGAAGAGGAATACCTTTGTCCGCGATTGTTATTGATTATTTCCACTGGACGGAGCAGGGTGAATGGAAATTGGACCCGAAATATTGGCCTGATCCTGAGGGTATGTGCAGGGAACTAGACGAAATGGAAATAAAACCGGTTATTTCAATCTGGCCTACGATAAACCCGAACAGCGAGAACTACAAATACATGGATGAACGGAATATGCTGTTAAGGACGGAAAGAGGCCAATACGGCATATTTGATTTCTACGGGCTTCAAACGTATATTGATCCGACGAATCCGGAAACAACGGAATACGTGTGGTCGAGGATTTATCAAAACTACTATAAAGTTGGGATAAAGAACTACTGGCTCGATGAAGCTGAACCGGAAATAATTCCCGTGCATTTTGACAATATACGCTTCTACATAGGAAACGGCGAGGAAGTAGGGCTGCTCTATCCATACTATTACTCCAAATTGTTTTATGACGGTTTAAAAAAAGCGGGGGAGGAAGAAATAATCTCCCTTGTGCGTGCGGCCTGGATAGGCAGCCAGAGGTTCGGCGCATTGGTATGGTCGGGGGATATTCCGTCCACTTTCGAGTCGCTTCGGATGAGCGTAAAGACGGGACTTAATATGGCAATGAGCGGGATTCCGTGGTGGTGCAGCGACATTGGAGGTTTTTGGGGAGCCGATATTGAAAGCGAATATTTTCGCGAATTGATAGTGCGCTGGTTCCAATTCGGCGTTTTTTGTCCCGTTATGCGAATACACGGAGCAAGAAAGCGCACCGCAAATCAAATGGAACGCCATCCGGGCATAAAAGAACGGAGCGGCGGTGGTAACGAGATATGGAGCTTTGGAGAAAAGGTATATTCAATCCTTAAAGAACTGGTTGACCTGCGGGAACGTTTGCGTCCGTATATACATAAATATATGGATATAGCCAGTGAAACAGGCGCGCCGATTATGCGTCCGATGTTTTTTAATTACCCGGAGGACGAAATATGCTATAAGCTCGGTGATCAGTATATGTTCGGTGATGATATTTTGTTTGCGCCGATTGTTTATCAGGGACAGACGAGCCGGAGTGTATATCTGCCTTCCGGTACATGGATTGATGTGAACAGTCGGAAGGAGTATGCGGGCGGACGCTTTGTGGAAATCCATGCGGAACTTGATAAATTTATCGCTTTTGTAAAAAAAGGAAGCAGTTGCATTGATTTGTTTTAAAACCGGCCTTGCTTTATGCATAATCCGTATACCCGATACCGCTTCAGGCAGCCGTACGGAAGCAAAACGGCGGGCTCCGGCAGCCGTTGCAGAACAGCGTTATTGAATTGAATCCGTATATATTTTATAATAATCATATAGAGAATAATAAATTAATGCAGTTGTCATTCCGTACTCATCAGGTCGCCGGTTTCAAATACTGCGCTAAAATATACCCGATTTATCTGAGTTATTATTATTAGGTGGATCAATGTACCGATTATTGATTGTTGAAGATGAAAAATGGGAAAGGGAAGGCCTCAGGGATTTTCTTGACTGGAAAAGCCTTGGGATTGAAGTATCAGGCTGCGCATGCAACGGTGTGGAAGGCAGGAAAATAGCGGAAGAGATCAGGCCGCATATTATCATAACGGACATTAAAATGCCGTTAATGGACGGAATTCAGATGGCGCGCGATGTCAGGGCTTTTCTTCCCGACACGAAGATTATTATATTAACCGGATATGATGAATTTGAGTTTGCAAAGCAAACTTTCGATTTTCATGCTTTTGCGTATCTTTTAAAACCCATCCGCAGAATTGATCTTGAACTGGTAATAAAAAACGTGCTTGATGAGCTTGAGCGTGAAGAAAGCATAAACGAAGAGATAACGGCGCTGAAAAGCGAGTGGATGGAATATGCAAGAAAAAACCGTGATTACCTTCTTATCGATTTTTTAAATCAGAAAACCGAACTTAAGCATATTTATGAACTCCCGCTGATGAGATGGCTGGATACTTTTAAGAATAAGCTTGTTGCAATATTGTCCCTGTACCCGCGCAGATACGAAAGAAATCAGGGCGCCGGTATGAAGGACGATGTGGTTAAAGCGCTTAACGCGATGCTCGGGACGAAAGGAATAGCGGTTTCGAGCAGCGAACTGAAGCAGGAAATAGTTTTATGCATAGACGCTCCTTTGGACGGGCAGCAATTGAAAACCGGCATACTGCGGTTGATGGAAGAAATAAAAAAGTTAGGAATGGACTGCATTGCGGGGGCCGGCGAAATTGCCGGCGGGCTTGAATTTTTGCCGCGGTCCTATGCGCAGGCGCGCGAAGCGATTAGTTTCCGGTTCATAGCGCATTATAATGACGTGCTGTTTTACAGCAGCATAAAAGACTCGGACCGGAACAACTGGGATTTAACGGGACAGTTGATTGAAAAAGCGGATTCGCTATCGGCAAGAATAATTCACTTTATCCAAAAAGGGGACATGAATCAGAGTACGAAGATTGTTGATGATTTCCTCGCAATGCTGACGGAGAACATTTCAGGCGCCAAAATTTTGTTCAACCGTTTTATAATGAATATTATCAACGGTTTAAATACAATTCTCGCGAACAACCAGGAAGACAGCATATATGTTTCTCTGTGGGACCCCGAAAAGCAGGTTGTGGATTATTCAATGCTGGATTCGCTTTCCCAGACCAGGGACTATCTTACGGGTTTTTTGAGCAGGGTCGCCGTAAATATGAAAAAGGACTGCCGGGATGAGAACATAGCCAGAACCGTGCTCAAGATTATTGAGGAAAAGTACCGGGAGGAATTGAATTTAAAGCGCGTATCGGAAGAAATAAATCTTTATCCTTATTATATTGGAAGCATTTTTAAAGAATACACGGGCAGAAATTTCAACGAGTACTTAAACAGCTACAGGATAGATAAGGCAAAAGAAATGCTGCATTATAAAAACATGAAGGTATCCGAATTGGCCGAAGCTGTCGGTATACCGAATGCTTCATACTTTTGCTGCCTGTTTAAAAAGAAATTCGGCATAAGCCCGGGTGAATACGGCGAACTCGTCAGCAGGAGGCAAAAAGGTGTATAAGCTTTTGATTGTGGAAGATGAGGTGTGGGAAAGAGAAGGCCTCGCTGATTTCTTCGATTGGTCCGAACTTGATATTGAGGTTGTAGGAACGGCAGCGAACGGAATCCAGGGGATTAAAATGGCTAAGGAATATCTCCCGGACATAATCATGACCGATATTCGCATGCCCTTAATGGATGGTCTGAAATTGTCCGAGGAAGTGAAAAAGTTTCTGCCGGGCTGCAGGATTATAATAATTACAGGTTATGATGATTTCAAATACGCAAAAGATGCGATACATATAGGCGTTTTCGATTATTTGCTTAAACCCGTGCAGAAGCAGCAGCTCCTTAACGCTCTGAACAGGACGATAAACGATATACAACGTGAAGCACAGCGGGAGGAATATGCGGATAACCTGAGGACCCAACTGACCGAACGCGCATATAAAGAAAGGGAACGTTTTCTTTTGAGCATTCTTCGAGGCGATGTGCAGCATTACGGTTCAGATGATTACAAGGATTTTGTATCTGTTTGTTACCGACGGACTGCCGCCGTCGTTATTCGTGTAAACGTATGTACGTTCGGCAGTGAAACGGTTTATTATGCCGGACAGGAGCATTTCGGAACGGTTTATAAAAGAATCAGGGATGCTGTCGGTGATAAGGGGATAACCGCGGGGAATGACCCGGAAAACGGAGAAATTGCGATATGCCTGCCCGTAAGTCAAAACGGGCGCGGCGAAATCGAAGAAGTCATCCGATTGATCCGGAAACAGGATTATGAATTAAACAAGCCCGAATACATTATCGGGGTGGGATCGGTATCAAATGATATCACAGGATTTGCGGAATCTTTCAGGCAGGCGCAAACCGCGCTGAAGCTGCTGTTTTTTATGAAGGACAAGGATATCCTCTATTACGATGATTTTGCCCGGCCGGAAATATTACAGGAAGCCGCGGTCTATGAATTTTTGCAGTCGGCTCCAGAATACTCCAAAAAGATACTGAATGCTGTCGTTTCGTCGGACGCTCAAAAAATAACTCAGATAACGGACGAACTGTTTGATATCATATGTAAAAATTATGTTGACAAAAACCTTGTATGCAATTTCCTCGCCGATGTGATAAATGAAATATCGCTCCTTCTTCTGTCAAAGGGAGGCCCGTTCAATATCGGGTTCGACAGCGGGGATGACATCCTTAAAGCGTTCCAGGGCTGCATTAAGCTCGATCAGATGAAAAAACGGTTTAATGCGCTGCTGATTAACGCGAACAGGTGCTTTGCGGAGAAAAGAAAGAACAGGGAAGAGTATATAATTGAAAACGTGATGAATATTATCGAAAACGAATATATGAATGATATCGGGCTTGAAGTTATTGCGCACAGGCTCGGCATATCGCCGAATTATCTCGGAAGTTTGTTCAAAAAATACGCAGGCAGGCGTTTTACCGAAGCATTAACGGAGTTCAGGATGAATAAGGCAAAGGAAATGCTCCTGTCGGGAACGGACAGCATAATGAATGTAGCGAAAAAAACGGGGTTTATCAATACTTCATATTTCTGCACCGTGTTTAAAAAGGTTCATGGAATCAGTCCGATGGAATACCGGGAGAAGTTTGATTATGGCAGTGAAAATGAAAGATAGCTTAACGCGTGTATTCAAAAAAATAAGCGATATGCGTATAGCCTGGAAATTTACGTGCGCATACTTTATTATTCTTGCGCTTCCGATAATAGGCACGGGCATATTTATAAACCATACTACAACAAAATCATTTATACACCAGTCGGAACTTTTAGCAAGGCAAAGCCTGCTCCAGAAGAGAGAGATTATTAACCAGAAGATTCAAAGCATAGAAAGAACGTCGATATCGATTGCGCAAAATCCGCAAATACTGAATTTCCTCGAAGAACCGTTCGAAAACAACCGCCGCGGTTACGAAAACTATTTTTATTTCTTTTCTCCGGTGTATGAAAGCTACATAATTCAAAACAAATACATATACGGTACGATGCTGTATATAAACAACAAAACCTTTCCGAATTCCTGGAACAGCATATATCATATCGACGCTAAAGAAGATGACGAAGAGTACATGGCGTTTCTCGAAGATGAAAACATACTTCAAAAATGGGACTCGATACATGACACGGAAAAAGAAATATACTCCAGACATACAATTAAGGAGAAGGTTTTTTCGTTATCCCGAAAACTTATATCGTTCGTGGATAAGAAGCTCATCGGCGTGCTTGTGATTGAGATAACCGAAAGGGAACTGTTTGAAAACCTTACCAGCAACAATGGCATGAATGAGTATTACCTTGTATTTGATGATAAAGGGAATCTGGTTTCGGAGAGCACATATAGAAATCTTCCCGACAAGTACAAAACAAGCTTTATCCCGGCTCTGAAAGACGGAAACGAAATAAACGGCGTAACGGAGTTTGATAATGAAAAATTCATAGTCTGGTCGATTCCGCTTGAACGCATCGGATACAGCCTTGTTGGGATTATCCCGCTTAAGAATTACATGGGAAACATGCCGAACTATACTGTAATTATTATAATTGTAATAATAGCGGCGCTTATTGTATTCGGCGTGCTTATTTATTTCGTATCGGATAAACTGACGGAGAGATTGAAAATACTGCTGAAAGGGCTTAAATCGGTACGCGATGAAAACATTAACATCAAGCTTCCCGTGGAAAACCATGACGAATTCGGAGAACTTGCGGTAAATTTCAACCATATGACCGACAGGATTCACGAACTGATAGAGCGCGTCTATAAGGCGCAGATAGTGGAAAAGGAATCGGAACTGAAAGCGCTTGAAGCTCAGATAAATCCGCACTTTTTGTATAACACGCTCTCAACGATTTCATGGATGGCCAGAAAAGTTAACGCCGGGAACATTGAAGAATTGGCTTTTATGCTGTCAAAATTCTACAGGCTTGTCCTCAGCAAGGGGAATTCGATTATTACTGTCAGGGACGAGATCGAACTTCTTAAAGCTTATATTGAAATAGAGAAAACGCGGTTCGACAATCTTTTCAATGTGAAATATGAACTTGATAACGAAGCCCTTGATTACAGGATGATAAAAATTATCCTCCAGCCTATAGCGGAAAACGCGATAAACCACGGCATAGCGCCAAAAGGCTATACGGGCACGCTCATTGTAAGGTTAAAACACGACGAAAAAAACCTGTACTTTTCGATAATAGACGACGGCGTGGGCATAAGCAGGAATGTACTGCAAAGCATATATAAATCCGAAATAGCGAAGAAAAGGGAAAGCGGTTACGCAATTCAAAATGTAATGGAGCGAATTAACGCGGTTTATGAGGATAAGGGTCATATCAGTATTTTCAGCCGCCCCGGCATCGGGTGTTCGGTGACCATTACGATTCCCAAAACGATAAATTTTCTTAATTTATGATATAAGAATTGATTTTTTAAATTGATCCGCTATTGTCCGGCGCCTATAATAAAATTGTAAAACGATTTATTTTTGATGCAAAGGAAATGCACGTGTCCGTATTATCTTCCATACCATGCTTGAAAACCGGAAAGGTGTGGTGCAATGAATCAGTTTTCTTCTGCTTTATCTCGCAATAAAAAGATGACCTTTGGGAAAAAATTCTGGGACCAAAGGTATTTGATGATCCTCGTGCTTCCTGTCATTTTATGGATGATTATATTCAATTACATCCCGATGCTTGGCCTTGTAATTTCATTCAAGGAGTATGATCCTTACCTTGGGCCTCTTGAAGGCTTTATAAAAAGCCGGTGGGTAGGTTTCAATAATTTTGCCGAAGCGTTTACCGATAAATATTTTATTTCGTCATTGTGGAATACGATATATTACAGTATCCTTAACCTTGTTATAGGCTTTCCGATTCCTATTATATTCGCAATCCTGCTCAATGAATTGACAAATGTCAGGTTCAAAAAATTCGTACAGACGGTAAGCTACCTGCCGCACTTTATTTCATGGGTTTTCGTGGTAGGTTTCATTTATGTGTTATTTGCCGTTGACAACGGTTTATTGAACGGGCTTTTACTTAAGTTCAATCTGACCGAAGAGGCGATACCGTTTCTCGCGACTCCGAAATATGTCCCGCCGATTGTAGTTTTATTCAATATATGGAAATCATTCGGATGGAATTCTATTATATATATAGCAGCGATAACCAATATTGACCCGACAATGTATGAAGCGGCTACTGTCGACGGTGCGAAAAGGTTTGCGAAAATATGGTACATAACGCTGCCTTCAATAAAACCGACTGTCGTGATTTTGCTGATATTCAGCATAGGAAGCATGATCAGCCCGAATTTCGGTTTATTTGAACAGATGTATCTGTTAACAAATCCGATGATCCAGGATGTAACGGAAATTGTTGACACTTATACATACAAAATGGGGATTGTGCTTTCAAGATATTCTTATGCGACAGCGGTCGGGCTGTTCCGGTCGGTTGTGGCAGTGATCCTGCTGACAGGTGCGAATTTCACTTCAAAGAAACTGACAGGAGAAAGCCTGTTCTAGGGGGGAAGTATGATGCAAAAGTCTCGCAGGCTGAACGGTGATAGTGTATTTGATATTTTCAACCTCATTTTTATGTGTTTTATCATACTTATAACACTGTATCCGTTTTACTATGTCATAGTATCCTCGTTCAACGAGCCCATTGATTTGCTGAACGGCCCCGTATATCTGTGGCCCAGAAAATTCTCGTTGTCAAACTATGCCTATGTGCTGCAGGATGAAAAAATATTGAATGCAGCGTTTATTACCGTATCAAGAACAATTATCGGCAGTGTGAGCGCGGTTTTGTTCACCGCGGCGTTCGCGTATGGCATTTCAAAGCCAAGACTGTTAGGCCGGCGGTTTTTTATCGGAATGGCGCTCGTTACGATGTATTTCAGCGGCGGGCTTATTCCTACATATATTCTTATTGCTCACGGCCTCAAGCTGCAGGGTAATTTTTTAGTATTCATTATTCCAAACCTGTTTAATGCTTTTAATGCGTTTGTGATGCTTTCCTTCTTCAGGGGAATATCGAGCGAGATAGAGGAGTCGGCGAGGATTGACGGCGCAAATGACATAATTATTTTCTTTAAACTGATTCTTCCGGTATCCACGCCGATACTCGCGACGATTGCGTTGTTTAACGGCGTATTTCACTGGAATTCATGGTTTGACGCGCTCCTTTACGGCGGAAGAAAGCTCGAAACGCTGCAGCAATACCTTGTTAAATCGATTCAATCCGCTAATGTCAATGCGAAAGCTGCATCTTATGTTTCAACGTTAACTGTAAGCTCAACATCGGTACGGCTGACGACAATGGTTATCACCGCGTTTCCTATAGTTATCGCGTACCCGTTCCTGCAAAGATATTTTGTAAAAGGTATCATGATAGGATCTTTAAAAGGCTGATTTATAAGGCTTATCCCGGTTTTTTCCGGATTAAGCATAAATAAATCTGGTAAGGAGGAGAAGAAATATGTTGAAAAGAAATTACAGGACTTTAACAGCAGTTCTTGTTGTTATGCTATCCATTTTTCTTATGCTGACGGGCTGCGCTCCTGCAGGCACGGGCGGCAAACCGCAGGACAGCACACAACAGCAAGGCGGTACTCAGCAGCAGGGCACAACAAAGGATACAACTCCGGATGCTTCGCAGGAAGGTTTGATGTCATGGCAGAAGGATACGTCGCCTTTTGAGTTCGATATCTTCTTCTTTGCGGCATGGGGTACTCATTATCCGTGGCGCGGAGCGCTCGTCGAAAAATACATAACCGAAGATACGGGAGTTACGATGAACATTATTATTCCGACGGGCAACGAAAAGGAATACCTGAATGTTATGATTGCTTCGAATGATTTGCCTGACGCGATGGTTCTTGAATGGTATGCTCCCGAAACGAAGAGGCTCATTGATGCAGGCCATATTCATGCAATCAATGATTTGGCGGCGGAATATGCGCCGGAATTAATGGACATGATTTCACCCGATGTAATTAATTACCATAAGCATACCGACGGAAAACTGTATTATCTGCCATCTTTCATGCCCACAAAGGAAGAGTATGAGGAAGGTCTTGAAAAACACGGCGCAAGATCGCTGTTCATCCAGAAACGCATTTTTGAAGGCCTTGGCAAGCCGTCGGCGGATACGCCCGAGAAACTGCTTCAGATCTTAAGAGATATTAAGGCAAAATACCCGGATGTAAAACCGTTCTCAATTGAATCCCCTCTGGATGTCGCTACAATGGGACTGACAGGAAACCTGACGATGCAGTATTTTGCGGGTATTTTCGCGCCCGAGACATACGGGAGAGACTTATATCTTGAAGATGGCAAGATTAAGCTCATTTTTGAGAACGAGAATTTTATTGAAGCAGTAAGATTTTTGAACCAGATTTATAAAGAAGGCCTTATCAGCGTTGACACGCTCATGATGAAACATGATGTCTGGGGAGAAACGGTCGATTCAGCGCAGTGGGGGGTTACCGGAAGATTCCCGATAGATATCTGGAAAGACCATAACATTAAAATCATGCAGTTGAAGAATGATGAAGGCTATACTTATATTCCTCTCGAGTTCCAGAAATATAACGGCAAAGAGCCTCAGTTCGCGGGCGGAAGAGGCGCCGGCTGGGTTGCGTCAATGGTAACAAAGAAAGCCAAGAACCCCGGAAGGATTATTCGTTTCTTCGAGTACGCCTGGAGCGATGCGGGCCAGATAACAAACATGTTTGGAAGAGAAGGGGAAACCTTTGAATTCGTAAACGGCATTCCTCAATACAAACCCGAAATTATGAAAGATATGCAGGAAAATCCCGACGCGCTCGAAAACAAATACGGCTTCGAGCAGAGGCTGATCATGTGGAGATCAAAATGGGGAGGCTTGCAGAAGATCGCAATGGCACCGCCGGAATATACCGATTACCTTAAGGCTGTCGGCAAGTATGGCGTAGACATATGGGAACTCGGTCTTGATAATCTTGATCCCGATCCGGCTTCCGATGAAGGCGTAGCTTTCCAGAAGATTAAGAATATATGGAATAAGTACCTCGCTCAAATGGTTCTTGCCGAAAACGATGAGCAGTTTAATGCGGCATACGAGGCAGGAATGAATGAAATTAAAGAAGCCGGCCTTGAAAAAGTAAAAGCCGTTATGCAGCAGAACCACCTGAAAGATTTGGAGGCAAAAGGAGTAAAATAATTGAGTCCCCGATATTATAACCGAAAGGAGGTTGCTTTTGAAGCAGCCTCCTTTTGGTACAATGTAAAAGCATTTATAACGCTTATTGGAGGTATATTTCAATGGAACATTCTTTCCATCTTCGTTACAACAACCAGGCAGACAAATGGTTTGACGCGCTGCCGCTGGGCAATGGCAGGCTCGGCGCGATGGTCTACGGACATACCGCCGTTGAACGAATCCAGTTAAATGACGATTCGCTCTGGTATGGAAAATTTATCGATCGCAATAATCCGTCGCTTCGCGAAAAACTGCCTGAGATCAGGCAGCTTATTTTGTCAGGGGACATATATCATGCAGAGGAACTTATAATGCAGTACATGGCCGGTACCCCGGCCTGCATGCGCCATTACACACTGCTTGGTGAGCTCGATATTGCGCTTAACCGGCATTTACCGTTCGCGGCAGGCTGGATCCCGGACAGTTCCGGTGCGGAGGAATATACGTGCGACCTCGATCTTATCGAAGGGGTACTTAATATAAACCACACGGAGGATGGTATAAGGTATAGCAGGGAGATGTTCATAAGCCATCCCGACCAGGTAATGTGCATCCGGTACAAAAGCAGCAAACCTGGGAAAATTAATCTTGATATTATCATGAACCGCGTTGAAATATCGGATGCAACGGCAATGGACAGCCGCAGACCCGGAAAACGCGTAAGCGCAGGCGGCTGGCCCGCGCCTTTTGTCGATTCGCTTCGTACCGTAAACGGGAATACAATACTGATGCGCGGCCATGAAGCCGACCTCGAATTTGCGGCAGCGGTGCGGGTCATTTGCGACGGAGCGCTGCTTGATCCCGTTTCGCAGCTGCTTGTCAGGGATTCAGGGGACGTTATCATGTATGTTGCTTCATCAACGGCTAACCGCTCTGACGATCCGGTGAAAGATGTGATGATGCGTCTCGATACCGCGGAAAAGAAGGGATATGACGCAATAAGGGAGGAGCATGTAAGGGACTTTTCGTCACTGATGAACCGGTGTGTGCTCGATTTGGGTCCGTCACCCGAGAAGCCGACCGACAAAAGGCTTGAAGACGTTCGCGAAGGGGCCTGTGATCCGGCTTTGGCGGCGCTGTATTTCCAGTTCGGACGTTATCTGATTGTTTCGGGCGGGCGTGAGGACAGTGCGCCGTTAAACCTGCAGGGAATATGGAATGCCGAGTTCACACCGATGTGGGACAGCAAATACACAATAAATATCAATCTGCAGATGAACTACTGGCCGGTTGAAACGTGCAATCTTTCCGAACTTCATACCCCTCTTTTCGATTTATTGGAAAGAATGCATGAAAAAGGCCGCGAAACGGCACGCGTAATGTATGGAATGCGCGGCATGGTCTGCCATCACAACACCGACTATTACGGTGACTGCGCGCCTCAGGACTGGTACATGGCGTCGACGCCGTGGGTGACGGGAAGCGCGTGGCTTGGACTGCACGTATGGGAGCATTACCTGTATACGAAGGATTTAGATACGCTGCGAAGAATGTATCCCATGCTTCGCGACATGGCGCTGTTTTATGAAGATTTCTTAATTGAAGCGGACGGTAAGCTTGTGACATGCCCGTCCGTATCACCGGAGAACCGGTATATTCTTCCCGACGGATACGATACGCCGATTTGCGCGGGACCTGCAATGGATAACCAGATTCTTCGCGAATTCTTTTCCGCACTGATAAAGATACAAAATATTCTTGGGGTTGACGCGGAGCATTCCGAAAAACTTGCGGTTATTATCGAACGGCTGCCCGAAGATAAAATAGGCTCGAAAGGGCAGCTTCTCGAATGGGATAAGGAATACCCGGAACTTACACCGGGTATGGGGCACATATCACACCTTTTTGCATGTTACCCCGGAAGCAGCATCAATTGGCGTGATACGCCGGAACTCTTGCAGGCGGTCAGACGATCGCTCGAACTGCGTATTGAGCACGGAGCCGGCAACGACGCCTGGCCGCTCGCATGGTTCATCAATGTGTACGCGCGCCTGCTCGACGGTGAAATGACGGATGTAAGTATCCGGAAGATGCTTGCTAATTCCGCTTCCCGAAGCCTGCTCAATGCTAACTGGGTTTTCCAGATTGACGGAAACCTGGGTGCTGTTGCAGGAATCGCCGAGTGCCTGCTGCAAAGCCATATTGCGCTTCATTTCCTGCCTGCGCTGCCGACTTCATGGAAGGAAGGCAGTGTTAAGGGGTTAGTGGCGCGCGGCGGCCATGAAGTCGATATGAAATGGAAAAACGGGAAGCTCGAATATGCCGTTGTTCGCCCGAAGTTTGACGGGCCTGTTGAAGTTGTCGGGGAGGAAATGAAAGTCACATGCGAAGGAAAGCCCGTGCGGACGGAAAAAACGGAAGTCGGGTTTATGTTCTTTGGCGAAAGGTATAAGAATTATTTACTTGAATGTTAACATAAAATCGATGATAATGACATTAGGAGGACTGATAAAAATGAATATTACGATTTTTACCGAAAAAACAACAGGAAAGGTAAATCAATACTGGACAAAATGTGTCGGGAGCTGCCATGCCGCAACGGCACTGCGTGAAGATTGGCGGAAACAGTTGAAAAAGTGCAGGGAAGAACTCGGTTTTGAATACGTCCGTTTTCACGGGCTTCTGAACGATGATATGAGCGTTTGCCTGAAAAAGGAGGACGGCACGTTCGAATACTCGTTTTTCAATATTGACTCGATATTTGATTTCCTGCTTGAAATCGGCATGAAACCGTTTATTGAGTTAAGCTTTATGCCCACGGCGCTCGCTTCGGGAACCAAAACCATATTTCATTACCTCGGAAATATAACGCCGCCGAAGTCCTATGATGACTGGGGTAAGCTGATTGGGGCGCTTGCCGAACATCTTGTGCAGCGTTACGGCGCCGATGAAGTCCGCAAATGGTTCTTCGAGGTATGGAATGAGCCGAACCTTGATATTTTCTGGTCGGGAACGATGGAAGAGTATTTTGAACTGTACCGCCATGCTGCGTTCGCGATAAAAAAGGCCGACAGTGAACTAAAAGTCGGAGGGCCGGCTTCGGCAATAGACGCGTGGATACCCGAATTAAGGGAATTCTGCAGGAAAGAAAACGTACCGCTTGACTTTATTTCAACGCATCATTACCCGACGGATGCCGCATACGGCCTTGGTCTCGATATGGAAGAGCAGATGGCCCGGGCGGATCGCGGAACGCTGACTGAAAAGCTCAGAAAAGCCCTTGAGGAAGCGGACCCGCTGCCGGTATACTATACCGAATGGAATAACTCGCCGAGCCCGCGCGATCCTTATCACGACACTCCGTATAACGCCGCTTTTATTATAAAAACAATTACGGACAATATGAAACTCGATCGTATAGATTTGCTGAAATGCTATTCCTTCTGGACATTTTCCGATATCTTTGAAGAGAGCGGCTTCAGTTCCGTTCCATACCACGGCGGATTCGGGCTTCTTAACATACATGGGATACCGAAACCGTCCTACCGCGCTTTTCAGATGCTTTCGCGGCTGAACGGAGATAAACTTGAAACTGCAGCAGATCAGGAAAACACTACGGTCGACTGTGCTGCGTCGCGCAGCTCTGAAGGAATAACTATTCTGTTATCGAATCATAATGTTCCGAAGGCGCCGATTAAAACCGAAAAGGTCAGTATCCTGCTTAAAGGGCTTAAAAACGTCAGGTCCGTTTCAATGCAGCGAATCGATGAAACGCATTCGAACCCCAAAAAGGCATGGATTGAAATGGGAAGCCCGACATACCTGAACAGGGAACAGATTCAGACCCTGATTGAAGCGTCCGAACTGAAAAACGAAACGGCAGACTGGTCGGCGGATGAGGAAGGGGTTAAAATTGAACTTGCAATCCAGCCCCATTCCGCTGTCGCGATTACAATAAAGTAAAAAGATTATTATTTTTAATATTAGTATCATTTCTAATCAACGTGGCCGCATCATTACCTCGACACGGGCAATTTGGATTTCCTGCGGAACCGGGTTTACCCGGTCTGCGGGAAAT
>JAAYXD010000076.1 GCA_012516065.1 Clostridiaceae bacterium | reverse complement strand
TTATTTTTCTTATATATGATTATAATACGAATATATGTATATATTTTTCAAAACAGGCTTATCGAAACAGATTTCTCAAATTACGCATAAAAAGCGCAGCATGAATAAAGCGATAATCATATAATTCAGCATGAGGGTGTCAATAATGGAATTAACGGATCAGCCGGCGGGAGGAGGAATGCTTACGGAAAAGAACACAGGAACCGCGGGAAACAAAGAGTTCGAAAACACCTCAAATAACCGGGAGGATATTATTAATCCGAATCCGATGCAGGCATTGAAATATGATTGGATTTCGGCGCTTTCCCACGAGTTCAGGACCCCCTTGAATGTAATCCTGTCTACAATACAAATTATCCAGTTGAGCTCAAACGGCTTAATGGAAGGCGAATACCGGAAGGTTAAGGACAAATACCTTAATATTATGAAGCAGAATTGCCTAAGGCTTTTGAAAATGGTTAACAATATAATTGACATCAACAGGATAAATTCGGATTTTTTCCACATAGACCTATGCAACGAAGATATTGTCAGGATTGTTGAAAATATAACCCTTTCGGTTAAGGAATATGCAAGCGCTAAAAATATTGATATTTCGTTCAGTTCAAACTGCAGTAAGCATATAATGGCCTGTGATACATTTCAGCTCGAACGTATTCTTTTAAATCTCCTGTCAAATGCGATCAAATTTACTCCGTTTGGAGGAAAGGTCAGCGTCGTTCTGACGGTAATGCCCGATAAGGTTTATGTTTCGGTTTCAGATTCCGGGCCGGGCATCCCGGAAAAATACCAGGATTTGATATTCGAACGTTTCAGCCAGACCGACGGTAAAAGTTTCATTGAAAAACGCGGAAGCGGAATGGGTCTTTACCTTGTGAAAAAACTGCTTGAGAGAATGAACGGGGAAATATGGGTATCAAGCAGGGAAGGCAAGGGAAGCACGTTTACGTTCTTTCTCCGGAATTACAAGCTCCCTGACGGAGTTAATGAAAAAAACACAAACAAGTACGATAATAACCGCGTGGAATGTCTGCAGGTCGAGTTTTCGGATATATACGTCTAGCCGGAAAAATATTGCGCCCGGTGCTTGACAAAGGAAGCGGAATATTGTATATTCTTAATTGTCAAACAAGTAGAAGTATCCACTTCTCACCCTGTGTCATCTTGATTTCAGGGTTAATCAGAGCAGTATTTGCTGTGGTTAAAGCAGGTGAAGTGGAACCTGCTTTTTTGTATGAAAAAAACAAATAATCATATATTTATATATGATTATTGTGGGGTTCAAAATTTAGCGGAGGTGTTTTTTATTAAGAAAACTCAAATACAGGTGAATAGCCAGATCAGGGATAAGGAAGTAAGGCTTATTGACGTAGACGGCACAATGATAGGAATTGTGTCCGCGAAGGAAGCCCAGCTAAAGGCCAACGAAAGGGATTTGGACCTGGTAAAGATTTCACCTAATGCCAATCCCCCTGTCTGCAAGATAATGGATTACGGCAAATATCTTTATGAACTGTCGAAAAAGGAAAAAGAAGCAAAGAAGAAGCAGACAAACATATCGGTTAAAGAAATAAGGTTATCGGCAAAAATAGAAGAACATGACTTTTCATTCAAGCTGAAAAATGCGGTAAGGTTCCTTAAGGACGGCGACAAGGTAAAAGTATCCATACGTTTCAGGGGCAGGGAAGTACAATACACCTCCATAGCTTACCAGGTGATAAACAGGTTTGCCGAAATGCTGAAAGACTACGGCAAAATGGAAAAGAGCCCTGTTTTGGAAGGTAGAAGTATGACGGTCGTATTTGCTCCGATTAAGGAAAAACAATAGGACCGAAGTATATTAAGTGTACGTTGCAGTAATTGTTACGGCATGCATCAACGGTATGGTGTTTTGCAGGCGCGCTTTACCGTAAGCTTTGCAAAAACACTTTCTTGTTGTTTTGGCCTGTGTTTTCCATTGCTGTTTCACAGGCCATTTACAGCGCTATTATTATATTTGAGGAGGTTTTGTCCATGCCAAAGTTAAAGAGCCACAGCGCTTCTAAGAAAAGATTTATTATAACCGGTACTGGTAAGGTTAAGCGAAATAAAGCATATAAAACCCATATTCTTACCAAGAAAACCACAAAACGCAAACGTAATTTACGTAAACCTGCTGTAGCATCAGATGCAAACGCAGCAATCATTAAAGCAATGCTGCCTTACAAGTGATAGGAAAGAGGTGTAGGAAATGGCAAGAGTAAAGGGTTCAGTTGCAACGAGAGCAAGACGGAAAAGGGTATTAAAGCTCGCTAAAGGTTATTTTGGCGCAAAAAGCAAATTATACAGAATTGCTAATCAAGCGGTTATGAAATCCCTGGTATATTCATACCGCGACAGGAAAGCGAGAAAAAGGGATTTCAGAAAATTGTGGATCACAAGGATAAACGCTGCGGCAAGAATGAACGGGATGTCTTACAGCCGTTTTATGAACGGTCTGAAAAAGTCCGGAATAACGCTTAACAGAAAAGTCCTGGCCGATATGGCGGTAAACGATGCGGCAGGTTTCGCAAAGCTTGTTGAAAAGGTGAAAGGCTGAAATGTCGATACCGGAATAGAAAAATGGAAAAAGAAAGAAGCAGTACCGAAAAGGTATTGCTCTTTTGTTTTTGACCGGATATTCAGCTTTCCGTGTTTTTTCCGCACCGATGTCTGCAGGTATGTGACCGTATTTTTGCATTTTTATTACAAAGCGTTGTAAACAGTACAAATATGGCCCGGAACAGGATATAATTGCAGTAGCAGCCGGTTGAAGATCCGAAAAATAACAGGCAATTTTGGATTGAATTAAGACAAACCCGTCTTGAGTATAAGGTATATCTGTTATAAAATAGTATCGAAACGGGTTGGCTGTATGGGTTTTGATTGCCATATAATTATTTTCCGTTGGGGGAGCTTTTGTGGCAGGTGTAAGCAATATAAAGGAATTTTTTACAGTAATAGGGAATTTCCTTGGTTTGAACGGGCCTCTTGATATTTTTTTAATGCTCGTTGATATAAGCATCATTTCGTTTATTGTATATAAGGTTATACAATTAGTCCGTGAAACCCGCGCGATGCAGCTTGTCAAAGGAATACTGTTTATTGTCATAGGATTGAAGGTAGCGCAGTTAATTGGGCTGAGAACTATGGCTTATATACTTGAAGGCGCAATCTCCCTGCTCGGATTTTCTCTCATTGTGCTTTTTCAGCCGGAACTCAGGCGTGGGCTGGAGAAAATAGGCAACAGCGGCTTCCGCAATTTCCTGTTGTTTGACGAAGATGCCGATCAGCTTCGTACTACGGCGTCAATCGAGGAGATTGTCAAATGCTGCAAGCACTTTTCCGAAGAATATATCGGAGCGCTTATCGTATTTGAAAGGAATACAAAAATCGGCGAAATAATTAACACGGGAACTCAAATGGATTCCCTTATATCTTATGAGCTTCTTACCAATATTTTCACACCGAATGCACCGCTGCATGACGGTGCGGTTATTATCAGAGACAACAAGATTAAAGCGGCGGCGTGCTATCTCCCGTTAACGGAAAACCCAAGCCTCAGCAGTGAGCTTGGAACGCGCCACAGAGCCGCTCTTGGAATTACTGAAGTATCGGATGCGATAGCTATTGTGGTTTCCGAAGAATCAGGGAAAATATCTTTTGCGCATAACGGCGGATTAACGCGGAATTTAACACCCGATACACTGCGTAAAGCTTTGTATCGCTTCCTTCTTGATAAGAGTTCTGCAAAGAAAGTACGCTTTTTATTCAGAAAGGCCAAGGATGATGAAGAATAGGCGCATAAGCTTAAACACTATTTTGGAAAATGATTTGGTTCTTAAGATTATATCGGTGCTGATTGGAATTTTAATCTGGTTCGTGGTTCTTGACCAGCAGAATCCTATGAGCGAGCACACGATTTCAGTTCCGCTGCGCACAAATAAGGAAGTGCTTGCAGCTAAAAATATAAGCCTTGTTTCTTCAACGATCCCCGATAATGTGAATGTAGTGATAAAGGGCAGGAAACAAAGACTTGATAAGGTTTCCGTCAGTGATTTTCATGCGTTTCTCGATTTCAGCGGAATTGAAAATACCGGACAGACATCGATGAATATACCTATCCCGCAGTACAGCGGGGACCAGGACATCATTATTTCGGATGTCTATCCGAAAACTGTCAGGATTTCGCTGGAAAGAATAGTACGCAAGGAATTTCCGATAAATATAAAATGGTCGGGCTCGTTCCCGGAAGGGTATGAAGCCGTTAATGTAAAACTTAGTCCCGACTCGGTGGTTCTGCAGGACCTTGAAAGCGTTATTAACAGTATTGACAATGTTGCCGTTACTATAGAGCGGGATCAGCTTTTTAAAGGAGGTTCATTAAACAGGCGTATTGAAGCATACGACAAAGACGGCAAAGTAATTCCTGCAATTGACGGAAATTTTCAGACAAGCATAAGTTACAATATCGCAAAAACGGTTCCCGTCGCTACAACTGTTACGGGAAAACCAAAAGAAAATTTCTATGTCAAGGATTACAAGTTGTCCCGGAACACGGTGCAGATAATCGGTAGTTACGATGTTATTAAAGATATTAACGTAATTAACGCTGAACAGCTTGATGTG
Source organism: Clostridiaceae bacterium (assembly GCA_012516065.1). Classification (GTDB taxonomy): domain Bacteria; phylum Bacillota; class Clostridia; order DSM-8532; family DSM-8532; genus DTU069. The sequence continues at coordinate 3,964 of JAAYXD010000076.1, read as the reverse complement.
AACGGGGTGGAAAGCTCCTTCAGCAGGGAGCTTGAACTTAAGATCCCCGAAAACGTGCAGCTTTATAACAGCAACAGCGTAATATCCGCGCAGGTTAATATAGAGCGATACTCATATAAAACGGTCTCAATACCGAAATCGTCGATTACAATATTCGGCGGTGATGTAACGGGCAAGGTCAGGTACAGGATTGATGAAGATGAAATATCATTTGTAATAAAAGGCCCGGCTGAAATACTTAACACTGTCGATGCAAAAACTATTAAAGGGTTTGTAAATGTTTCCGAACTGAACGAGGGCAAGGGAACGTTTGATGTGCAGGTATCCCTGCCTTCCGGAATTTACATAGACGGAAATGTCATAGTTACGGTAGAATCCGAAATCGTGGTACTGGATGAGGAAATGGACGAATCGGAACCGACGCCAGCTCCGCAGCCCGGCGAGGAGGCACTTGATGAAGAACATGCGATAGAGCCTCCTTCGAACGAGAATACATAACAATTTAGTTGAAAATATAGAAACCTCCAATAATCTTTTTTCTTGTTTACATATCATCCATATGCTAAAATATCAACGGTGGTTTATTACTATTGGAGGTAGATATGGACACAAAAGAAATACTGCGTTTGTTGCCGGGTTTATTAGGCGGTATCGCCATATTTTTATATGGTATGTTTTTGTTGGGCGAAGGCCTCCAGAAGGTCGCAGGTGAACGGCTCAGGTATATAATCGGTCTTTTGACAACCAATCCGTTTATGGGGATTCTGGTCGGAATGGTGGTTACAGCGCTTATTCAAAGCAGCAGCGCGACGACTGTTATGGTCGTCGGTTTTGTAAGCGCAGGGCTGATGACTTTAAAGCAGGCCATGGGTGTTATAATGGGAGCTAATATAGGCACAACCATTACCGCATGGCTTGTAACTATTGATATAGGAGACTATGCGTTGCCGCTTATCGCGCTCGGTTTTATATTGTTTTTTTTCGTTAAAAACAGGAGGATCAAATATGTAGGCCAGATAATTTTTGCTTTCGGCCTGCTTTTTTTTGGTTTGAATATTATGGGCGATATTATGGCGCCGCTGTCCAAATCCCGGGAAGTAGAGTATGCAATGCTTCAGGTGGGCGGGAATAAATGGCTTGGCGTGTTGATTGGTACTGTTGCTACGGCTGTTATTCAGAGCAGCAGCGCTACGATTGCGATTTTACAGAAACTTGCAAGCCAGACGACGGCAGCGGGAGAAGCCCTTATGTCACTTGAAGCCGCGATTCCGATAATGTATGGCTGTAATATCGGGACTACAATAACGGCATTGCTTGCTTCGATAGGAGCGAGCACGAACGCAAAACGTGCCGCGATAGCGCATTCGGTTATAAAAATTATAGGCGCTTTTATTTTTATCTGGCTGATAGGACCGCTTAACCAGCTTGTTAACCTGATAATGGGCAATCTTTCTTCTCCGGCCAGTATGGACACCGCGATTGCGATATCGCACACCGTCTTCAACATTTCTATTACGATACTGTTTTTACCGCTTACGCAGCTCCTCGTAAAACTAGTGACTTTGTATAAAGGCAGAGATGAACTTACCGAAAAAACGCTTATATATATCGGTGACAAGATATCTTCACCTACCGTTGCGATGGAAATGGCTAAAAAAGAAATGCTCAGGATGGCGAAAATAGTACAGAAAATGGTTAACTATACAAAGGAAGTCATCCTGGAGCAAAAAGCCTCTCTTATACCTGAAGTGGAGAAAATGGAAGATACGGTCGATATGCTCCAGCATGAGATACTTAACTACCTTTCAAAAATACTGTCTCAGAGCGCATTGACAGAAGGACAGTCGGTGAGGTTAACGGGGTATATGCGCATGATCCACGATTTTGAAAGAATCGGCGATCACTGTGACAGTTCAACAATGCTTGGAGCTAGCAATATTGAGAATAAGCTGCAATACTCCGAAAGCGCTTTGATCGAGTTAAAAGAGGTATTTGAAAAAATCGAGAATGTAATTCAAAAAACAGTTGAAGCTTTTGAAAACAACGACGAAAACACAGCAAGAAATGTTCTTTCAGAAGAAAACAGCATGGACAACATTGAAAAAACTTTGAGGGAAAGACATCTTGAACGGCTTAACAAAGGAGAGTGCAACCCGAATACCGCTATTACCTATGTTGAGCTCATTCATACGTTGGAGCGCATGACCGACAACTGCAAGAATATTGCCGAGTCGGTAATGGATGATATTCATCACAAGCTTTCCGCTCATTACAGCGGCAGAGAAAACGTGCATGCTTAGAGATGGTTATTCCGGCTTTGCTATACGGTTATCAATCCGGAAAGATGTTCATACACATAGCATAAGAATGTTTTGAAAAAAATTCAGCCGTATGAAAAGAGCAGGAATATCCGGATTATTAAATTGATTTTGGGAGGTCTGTTGTGGGAAGATTATTTGGAACTGACGGTGTCCGTGGTGTTGCAAACACCGAATTGACATGCGAGCTTGCTTTTAGTTTGGGGAAAGCGGCGGCTTATGTGCTTTCCGAAGAGGCAAAACATACGCCCCGGATAATTATAGGAAAAGATACAAGAAAGTCCTGTGATATGCTTGAAAATGCAATTGCCGCCGGAATATGCTCCGAAGGGGCGGAAGCCATTTGCGTCGGGGTTATATCTACTCCCGCCGTGGCATACCTGGTACGTGAATACTCGGCAGATGCCGGTGTTGTTATTTCAGCGTCACATAATCCCGCCGAATTTAACGGCATAAAGATTTTTAATTCGGGTGGGTATAAGTTGCCCGATGAGATCGAGGAACGCATAGAAAGAATAATACTTGACAATGCCGAAACACTGCCGGTTATTCCGGGGGACGGAGTCGGCAGTGTAACTGACAAACCGGACGCGAAGGAAGACTATGTTTCATTCCTCAAAAGGACCGTTGACACCACTTTAGAAGGATTTAAAATTGCGCTGGACTGCGCAAACGGAGCGGCATATGAAACGGCCCCGCGCGTATTCGGTGATTTGGGAGCGGAGGTTCTCGTTATCAATAACAAACCGGACGGCCTTAATATCAATAAAAACTGCGGTTCAACGCATATGGAAATGCTGACCGGATATGTCGTGAACAATAAATGTCACCTGGGATTCGCTTTTGACGGTGATGCAGACAGGGTCCTTGCGGTTGACGAGAGTGGCAGGATTGTTGACGGCGATAAGATTATGGCAATTATAGGGCTTGAACTGAAATCACGCGGCAGACTTGCAAATAATACGATAGTGACTACGGTAATGAGCAATATCGGGTTTGACATAATGGCTAAAGAGAATGATATTGTGCTTGAAAAAACGAAGGTCGGAGACCGCTATGTGCTTGAACGCATGCTTGAGAAAGGCCATATACTGGGTGGTGAACAATCCGGCCATATAATAATGCTCGACTTTAACACTACCGGCGATGGCCAGGTAACCGCGCTGCAGATTGCGCGGATAATGAAGAAAACGGGGAAAAGCCTGTCCGAGCTTGCTTCCGTAATGAATGTATATCCGCAGGTTTTAAGAAACGCGAAAGTGAAGAACGAAAATAAACATAATTATATGGATGATCCGGAAATCGCGCAGGAATGCCGTAAACTTGAGGAACTTTTCAAAGGTGAAGGCAGGGTGTTAATAAGGCCATCCGGGACGGAACCTTTGGTAAGGGTTATGATAGAAGGCAAGGATCAGGATTTTATTACAAAGAAAGCGGAAGAGCTTGCTTTACTCATCGAACGGAAGCTCGGCTAATATTCCTGATATATAGCTTAAATATTTGAAATAGAGTTCTATCATAAAATCACGGTTTGGCAGCATGGAAAAATGCCTCTTAACCGTGGTTTTTGTTATAAAAGCAAACAGCCATTATCAATCGCAGGAACTTAAATTGCTTATTATAAAGGTATCTGATGCAATTATTGA
>JAAYXD010000075.1 GCA_012516065.1 Clostridiaceae bacterium | reverse complement strand
TGATTTACGGATTTTTCTGTTTTATAGTTAGTTACTAGAGTAATTAACTAATTTACCAAATAACCTACTCATAATAAAAAAAGCCTGTTGTTATCACTGTAAAGGAGGTAAATCATTTGCATCTGAATTTTCAGGATGAGCGCCCTATCTTTATACAGTTGGCCGAGCAGATCGAAGACGCAATTTTATCGGGTGCGTTCCCCGAAGAAACACAAATTCCTTCTACCACCGAAATATCTGTCACGTACAAAATCAATCCTGCAACTGCCCTGAAAGGAATAAACCTGCTTGTCGGCAACGGAATTGTATACAAGAAAAGAGGTGTAGGCATGTTTGTAGCTACAGGAGCGGTAAATCTGCTGCTTCAAAAACGCAAAAAAGAATTCACCGAAAAATATGTGAATTCCCTTGTTAAAGAAGCAAAACGGCTGAATTTATCAAAGGAGGACATATTATCAATGATTGAAAGAGGGTTTGAAAATGAATAGCTTAATTGTATCGGATGTAACGAAATACTACCGTGATATCAGAGCATTGAACAATGTTTCTGTCGAGTTTGAAAGAAACAAAATATACGGGCTTCTGGGACGGAATGGAGCGGGAAAAACAACACTCCTCAATATTATCACAGGGAAAATTTTCGCCGACCGCGGAAAAGTTACGCTTAACGGCACGGAAGTATCCGAAAATGATGAAATGCTTCGTAACATCTTTATGATGAGCGAAAGGAATTATTACCCGGAAGGAATGAAAGTAACCGATGCGTTCCGGTGGACAAAGGTGTTTTATCCGGGGTTTGATGAAGAAAGAGCGGTACGCCTGGCTGATCAATTCGGGCTTGGTACAAATAATAAGATCAATTCATTATCAACGGGTTATGGTTCTATTTTCAAGCTTATTACTGCGTTATGCGTGAATGTCCCGTTTGTTTTTCTTGACGAACCGGTGCTGGGGCTGGACGCGAACCACAGGGAACTGTTTTACAGGGCATTAATTGAATGCTATTCCGAAAACCCGGCTTCCTATATAATATCCACGCATTTGATAGAAGAGGTTTCGGCGATATTGGAGGAGATCATCCTTATCCGGAACGGTGAAATTATCCTGAAAGAATCCCGGGATGAACTTTTATACAAGTATTACAGCGTTACAGGCAGTATATCCGCCGTAGACAGTTATGCCGCGGGCAGGAAAGTCATCGGTGCCGATATTCTCGGAGGAATGAAAACCGCCTATATCGAAGGAATACCGGACAGGAATTCCGTACCTGACGGCGCGGAGATTTCAAAAATTGATTTGCAGAGGCTGTTTATTCAACTGACAAACGCATAAGGGGTGAAGGAAATGAATTTGAAAGTATCTGTGCAATATCAGCTCAATGAATATAAATGGCCTGTTATCATTTTCTACGTTATAGTTTTATTGGTATGTACGGTCTCTCTGACAGCCATAATGCCAGTCGATGATTCTACTGCCGTAAAAGGCAGATTCGGCGGCATAGAAATTGCTACTATCATCTTCCTGTTCATTGCGGGCATGAATTCCTTCAGGGATGCTTTCCGGCTGTTCATACAAAACAGTATTTCGCGCAAAACTTTATTTGCCGGCAGGCTGGTCTGCGTCGGTATCGTTAGCAGCGCAATGGCATTAATCGATACCGCTGTCAATTTAACGGGCAACATGGTCCTCTCTTCGGTCAGCAGTGCATTCATTTATCAAAGCCTTTTTACGATAATATACGGCACGGGATATAACGTGCAAACGGCAAACCTCCAGCTTGCCGCCGGGAGCTTGCTGTTTGCGGCAGCCTCTTATTTGGCGGCATCAATGTTTGGTTATTTTATTACGGTTTTATATTACCGTTTGAATAAAAGCGGAAAGATTGCCGTATCGGTCGGTGTTCCCGTTGTCTTGTTTGTGGCTTTGCCTTTAGCTGACGCGTTTGTTCTGAATAATGCCATTAACGAGGGTTTTAAAAAGTTTTTACTTTTTGCTTTCGGACTTTCGAACGGCGTAAAACCGTGGTTCGGAATTGTGACGCTTCTGCTTACGTTTGCGTTTTTCAGCGGCATAAGCTGGCTTATGATAAGGAGAGCGGCTGTAAAAGACTGAAAACCGGCTGTTAAAAGCGGCGGGAGATTTTGCTGAGCAATATCTCCCGCCGCTTTATGACTTTCATAATTACCACGCTTAAAATTCCACCCGCGCATCAGTATTACGAAGGAGTTTCAATAATAACAGGCAATATCATCGGTTTTCGCTTGGTTTTCTGGTAAACGTAAGAGCCAAGTTCATCCTTTATGCTGTTTTTAACCGCATTGTAGCTGTTCTTCTTTTTATTCATGCTTTTTTCAATCGTTTCTTTTGCTATAACCCTTATTTCATCCATAAGCGTTTCGGCTTCTTTCACATATACAAAGCCGCGCGATATCACATCGGGTTCACAGATTACTTCCCCTTTTGAGTTCAAAACCGCTACAATAACAATCAGGCCGTCTTCCGACAGGTGTTTTCTGTCCCTGAGGACAATATTTCCCACATCGCCGACGCCCAAACCATCAATAAGAATACTTCCGGACTGGACGGAGCCAGTTATCTGGGCTTTTTTACGCGTCAGTTCAAGAACCTGTCCGTTTTCCATCAGGAATATATCCTGTTCCCTCATTCCAAGAGACTGGGCAAGATTCGCGTGCTGTTTCAGGTGCCGGAACTCGCCGTGTACGGGCATAAAGAATTTCGGCTTAACGAGCCGGTGTATAAGCTTCAGTTCCTCCTGCTTCGCGTGCCCTGAAACGTGGACATCGGCCAATGCTTCATAAATAACATCGGCGCCCTGCTTAAACAAATCATTTATTACCCGGGAAACAAACTTCTCGTTTCCCGGAACGGGACTTGCCGAAATAATAACGAGGTCTCCCTTTTCAATACCTACCTTTCGATGCGTCGCCAGCGCCATTCTTGTCAGCGCGGACATCGGCTCACCCTGGCTTCCCGTTGTAATCATAACTATTTGTTCAGGCGGAAGCTTTTGTATTTTCTCAATGTCCATCAGCACATCGGAGGGAATATTCAGATATCCGAGCTTCATTGCCGTCTTAACCACATTTATCATGCTTCTTCCGCTTAACGCAACCTTACGGTTGAATTTCACGGCAGAATTGATTATCTGCTGTATCCTATGGATATTTGAAGCGAATGTGGCCGCAATAATTCTTGATTTCGCGCTTTTAAACACGTTATCTAGCGTTTCACCGACGGTTTTTTCGCTCATCGTATAACCGGGCCGCTCAACGTTGGTACTGTCCGCCATAAGAAGCAGTACGCCCTTTTTCCCGATCTCAGCGATGCGCGCAAGATCAATCGGTTCACCTTCAATAGGGGTATAATCAATTTTAAAATCGGATGTATGCAGGACCATTCCAACCGGAGTGTCAATAGCAAGAGCCACGGAATCGGCAATGCTGTGTGTCGAATGTATAAATTCAATCTTAAAAGCTCCCAACTGCAAAGTCTGACCGGCCTTCACAATTCTCATCGTAACCTCGTTCTGCATCTGGTGTTCGGCCAGCTTGTTTTCTATAAGCGCAAGGGTCAGTTCGGTCCCATAAACCGGTGCGTTCACCCTTTTCAGAACATACGGCAAAGCGCCGATATGGTCTTCATGTCCATGCGTTACTATAATACCTTTCAGTTTTTCAATATTCTTCTCGATGTATGTCACATCGGGTATAACAAGGTCTATTCCAAGCATTTCGTCTTCGGGAAAAGCCAACCCGCAATCGACTACAATCATGCTGTCGCTGTATTCAAAAACAGTCATGTTCTTGCCGATTTCTTCAAGCCCGCCCAGTGGTATGACCTTTAATGTGCTCTTTTTTCTGTTTGCCACTACTTTCCTCCATATCTTTTTGTAATTTATCCGTTAATGTTTATTTTTTTCTTTATAATTCAGGTAAATTACACTAACTTTGAAATTATATCACAAACTAATGTTCTAATGCAAATCTTTAACAATCTATGGAATAATACGCATACCATTTGCTGGATATTATGCATTGTTACCGCGGGTCCAGCTTGCGGGTCGAGGCATTGCTGCCGTGTTCCGGTGGGTACGCGGCTTTGGTTTGGGTGTTTCGGCTAATCGTTTTTGGCAAGTTCGTATACCGCATACGTTTTTTCGACGATAGCGCTCCATTTATATTTTTCATATATCGTATTCCACGCGTTCTTCGTTATTTCCGCAGCCAATTCCGGACTGGTGAGCAGTTCGATAATGCAGTCGGCCAGCAGATCGGAACGTCCTGTGCGGAATTTCATTCCGTTATAGCGGTTTGTGACGATTTCGTTAAAGCCCCCCGCTTCCGATACCACTACAGGCAGATTGGCTACCATTGCCTCAAGCGCGACTATTCCGAAAGGTTCATAAAGGCTTGGAAAAACGGCAATATCCACGCATTTGTACATTTTATACAGTTCCTCGTCGTCAATATAGCCGGTGAAATGCACCCTGTCGGCAACGCCGTTATCGATAGCTTTTTTCTCCAGCGTATCACGTTCCGGCCCGCTCCCCGCAATAATAAACCTGACATCCCTGTATTTCGATAAAACTATCGGAATCGCATCCATCAGGACATGTACTCCTTTTTCATTTACAAGCCTGCCGATAAAAAAGACGATTTTCTCGTTATCCTGCGCATATTTTTTCCGAAAATTCATATCTCTCGGAATAAGGCTTAGTCTGTCGGGCTCGATGCCGTTCGGTATGACGTGGATATTTTCAGTGGTCCTGTCAAAAAGCGTGTTCACTTCGTTTTTCATATACATGCTGTTTACGATTACATGCTTAATTGCGTGAACCATTTTCTTTTCAACATTATTTATAAATGATTGTATTTCGTTATGGATACCCGCTTTTCTTCCGTATTCCGTAGAATGGATATTGCATACCTGCCGTATCGGGTATACCCTTGCCATACTTTTTCCGACAAAAGCGACAAGCCAGTCATGCAAATGGATTATATCGAACATTTCGCCGTTATTTATTATCTCAACGGCTTTTTCAAACATCGACAGGTTCATCTGGAGCACGCTGTTTATGAAATTTATCGGTTTCACATAATAACTGCTTACGCTGTATATCTTTTTATTGTCTGATGAATGGAATTCCTCTTCTCCGTCAATGCTTGTTATAACCGTCACGTTATGCCCCTGTTCCGACAATCCCCGGGAAAGATGATAAACAACCCTCGATATCCCCCCTATTATTCTTGGAGGGTATTCCCATGAGAACATGAGGATGTTCATATTGTCACCTCCGGTATATACTTCAACCGCAAAAAACTGTATAATCTATATTATGGTTATTTTTATACAAATTGTGATTTGGCATTACAGGAATTAATTTCCACAAAGCATTACTATATTTCATACTATTCACTGCGTCAATTACAGCCTTTTTGGAGGAATAATTTTGATAACCATACCAAAAGAAGCGGAAGATATAATATCACGACTTGAAAGTTACGGTTTTGAAGCGTATCTTGTCGGAGGCTGCGTAAGAGATTTATTAATGGGCCTTAAGGCGAAGGATTTTGATATCTGTACGTCTGCGCTTCCGGAAGATGTCTGCGGGATTTTTGCCAAAACATATAAAACCGGTATAAAGCACGGAACCGTCACGGTAATAGAAAACGGCATTCCGTTTGAAGTGAGCACGTTCCGTATCGATTTGGAATATACGGATCACAGGCATCCCGATAAAGTACTTTTTTCCCGCTCTCTTACCGAAGACTTAAAACGCCGTGATTTCACGATCAACGCTATTTGTTACCATCCAAAAAAAGGGATTATTGATCCTTTCGGTGGAATGAACGATATAGCCGCTAAGCTGATACGAACGGTGGGAAACCCGGAAGAAAGATTTAATGAAGACGCTCTGCGAATGCTTCGCGCTGTCCGCTTTAAGGCTTCTCTCGGATTTGAGCTTGAACCTGCGACAAAAGACGCAATTGCAAGAATGTCAGGCACAATACGACATATAAGCCGCGAGCGTATTCTGCATGAACTTAACGGAATACTCGCCGGTTCTTTTCCCGAAGCCTTTGAAATCCTGTTTGAAACCGGGCTTATAAAATACATTTTACCGCTTCCCGTGCCTGCAAAATGCACATTAAAACCGCTGAAAAAGCTTCCGCGCAGACTGCCTCTTCGCTGGGCCGCCGCCATCAGGCTAATCGGCTTTACGGACCCCTGCGACGCGGAAAAAATCTGCAGTTATCTTAAAATGAACGGTAAACTCAGGAATTACATCCTGAATGTCATGAAAATAATGAACGCTCCTTTGCCTGAAAACAAATACCTGCTTAAAAAAACGCTGTCGGACACGGGAACCGCCTTATTTTCAGACAGCCTTAATATACTGAAGGCCACAGGTTTCGATGCGAATAAAATAAAAGTCCTGAAATTGATGCTTAATGATATTCATTCAAATAACGAATGCATAAACCGTTCGGCTCTCGCGGCTAAAGGCGGGGACTTAATTGAAGAAGGTTTTACCCCGGGGAAACGGCTCGGCGAAATCATCGACCTTCTGTTCTTATGCGTTCTGCAAATGCCCGAACTTAACCGTAAAGACATATTGATTCAGATTGCCAAAAGCGTTCAAAAAGCCTTCCCGGTATAACACCGGTTCGCTGTTCCGGTTCCCGGAAGAAACGGCGCATATCGTACAGGTTACCTCCGGAAGAAACAAAAAAGCAGGCTGTACGGCAGTAAGCCGATTCGCCCGCTTTTTAATCAGTATGACCGTAATTCTGCTGCTATTATGCTTTTCCTGCGCATCCAAGCACATTATGAAGTTTATGCAGTACAAGCTTCTTAATTTCGCTTCTTGCCGGGCCGAGATACTTTCTAGGATCAAATTCGCCCGGGTTTTCCGCAAGAACTTTGCGTATTGTAGCCGTCATCGCAAGCCTGAGGTCGGAATCGATATTTATCTTGCATACGGCCATTGAAGCGGCTTTACGAAGCATGTCTTCCGGCACGCCTTTAGCTCCGGGCATCTGGCCTCCGTACTTGTTGATTGTTTCAACATATTCCGGCATTACCGACGATGCGCCGTGCAGAACAATAGGAAAACCTGGCAGTCTTTTTTGAATCTCTTCAAGAATATCAAAACGAAGCTTCGCTTCGCCCTTGAACTTGTATGCGCCGTGACTAGTTCCGATAGCTATTGCCAGTGAATCAACCCCCGTACGCTGGACAAATTCTTCAACTTCATTAGGATCGGTAAACGCGGCGTCCGCTTCCGAAACATTGACCGCATCCTCTATACCTGCAAGCCGTCCGAGTTCTCCTTCCACGACAACTCCATGGGCGTGCGCATAATCCACAACCTGCTTTGTCAGTTTAACGTTCTCTTCAAACGGAAGATGTGAACCATCTATCATTACGGAAGTAAAACCGCCGTCTATACAGGATTTGCAAAGTTCAAACGAATCGCCGTGATCAAGATGAACTGCAATAGGAAGACCCGTTTCAATAATGGCCGCTTCGATAAGCTTCATAAGATACGTATGGTTTGCATACTTGCGAGCGCCTGCGGATACCTGAAGTATCAACGGTGCATTAGCCTCTTTAGCGGCTTCGGTAATTCCCTGCACGATTTCCATGTTATTGACATTAAATGCTCCAATCGCATAACCGCCTTCATAAGCCTTTTTAAACATTTCTTTTGTTGTAACCAACGGCATTTAACCCACTCCTATCCACATTGTTAATATTTTATCATGTTTATTTTATCAAAACCGTTAATAAATTCAAGGTTAAAATTCCCTATATTCATAAGAAAATAAACGGAAATATATATTTACTTTGCATACAGGGCTGGAAAATAGTTTTATTCTCAAGACCCTTCATGCCGAATAAGACTTTATATAATGCTTTGGCATTTTTCAGCAACCTGCTTTCCGTTCTCGTAAACGAGCTTTACACATTCATTTTCGCCTACCTTGAAAAAGAAAATTCCCTGTTCCTTTATATTTATTCTGATTCTGTCAAATATATCGGCCTGGATTATATCTATCAGAACATTGGTATATTCCAGAGGGTTATGAATTGTTTTCGGTGTAATCAAAATCGGAAGTTTGCCCAGAACATCAGGATTCAGCACCGCAATATGTACGCTTCCGGGCTCAGGCAGATTACCCGTGGGATACAGCAAATCGCGTTCAAACATGGGTTTGTACATAAAAAAACCTCCGTCAAACCTTTTTAAAAATTTAATTTTTACTTTCCGGGTACGGGAAAACAAAACCATTTATTAACACCGGAAGTACAAGACAAGTTTACCATGAATCCATTTCCGGGTAAAGAGTTTTGTAAACAAAATAGATCCTGTTAACACGCATAAGGTATCTTTCGGTTTCCGGATAAGGAACGGATTTGATCTCAGGACCACGCCATTCGATAGCGTTTTCGTCAATCCATCTCCTGACGGTGCCTTCTCCGGCGTTATACGCCGCCAAAGCCAACTCGTTGTTTCCTTCAAACTGTTCCAGTAAATATGACAGGTACCAGCAACCGTATTTTATATTTATTTCAGGTTTTTTTAAATCTTCACAGTCATAATCCCTATCGCCAAGCTTGTCTGCAATCCAGCGGCCAGTGTTTTCCGTTATCTGCATAAGGCCTACCGCTCCCTTAGGGGAAACGGCTTCTGTTCTGAACCCGCTTTCCGTTTTCATCACAGAATATACCAAAGTTACTTTCAATTTATTGTCCGCCGCGTGTTTTTTGACAATTTCGAGGTGCGGCATGGGAAACAGTTTTTTTAGCAGAACAGGAGCAAATAAGGCCGCAATGACAAAAAACAAGAGTATGCCGCCTATATATGACAATATAAATCTATTGCGATTCCTTATTCTCATTTTGCAGTACTTCCCGAATTAATGACCTTAATTCTTCTATCGTTCCATTGTTATATATTATTTTATCGGCGAGCGAGATATACATCTGATCGGACATCTGGGCTTTAATGCGCTGTTTTGCCTCCTGCTCCGTATAATTGTTCCTTGCCATAATCCGCTTTTCACGTATTTGTTCGTCTGCAATAACTACCCAAACCGTATCTACGAGATCGAGAAAACCGTGCTGTATCGGAACAACCGCTTCAACAACGATAAAATCTATGCCTTCTCTTCGCAATATGTCCAGTTCCCGGCTTATCCGTTCAGCTACGGCACCATGAGTAAATTCATTTAGTTTTTTCAAAAGTTCAGGATCGTTAAAGACAATATCTCCAAGTTTCTTTCGGTTTATCTTTCTGTCTTCATCGAGGATGCCTTCCCCAAATGTCCGTACAATCCGGTTATACGCTTCCATCCCCGGCATAACTACTTCTCTCGCTATTTTGTCCGCCGATATAACCTTTGCTCCATACTCGGAGAGTATCTTTGAAACGGTGCTTTTTCCGGAACCAATGCCACCAGTGATTCCTATTATCATATGTGCATTTACCTCTGTTTTTTATTTTTTTTAAACATGTAAAAATAATTTTCCGTCTGCAGTTACAGAACTGTCCAAAACCGCTGCGTTATTTCGCCTCGTACCAGTTATACCCCGTAGAGACGTCAACAACAAGCGGAACTTTCAGCGGCGCTGCCTCTTCCATACATTTTTTCACAATCTCTTTTACCTTGTCAAGCTCATCAATGAAAGTTTCTACCAAAAGCTCGTCATGAACCTGCAGTATGAGCCTCGATTTAAGCCCTGACTCCTTCAGCGCGGAATATACCTTAACCATCGCGATTTTAATTATGTCGGCCGCCGTTCCCTGGATAGGTGTATTCATCGCGATTCTCTTGCCGAAAGATCTCTGGCCTATATTCCTTGAGTGAAGTTCAGGAAGCTGCCTCCGTCTGTGAAATAATGTTTCAACATATCCCTGTTCACGCCCTGTTTTAACAATCTGCTCCATATACTTTTTAACGCCGGCGTATTTCGTAAGATAACCGTCTATATATTTTTTAGCTTCTTTGCGCGAAATCCCGAGGTCCCTTGATAAACCAAAATCGCTGATCCCATATACTATTCCAAAGTTTACGGCCTTTGCCCTCCTGCGAAGCTCTGGCGTCACATTTTCAGGCGCAGTTTCAAAAACAAGCGACGCAGTTGCGGTGTGTATATCCTCGCCGTTCACAAACGCTTTGATCAGCTCTTTATCTTCGGTGATATGGGCTAATACACGGAGCTCAATCTGTGAATAATCCGCGTCAACAAATAATGCGTCATCTGATGAAGGGACAAAAGCCTTGCGTATTTCCCTTCCCATCTCCAAGCGAATAGGGATATTCTGAAGATTGGGTTCGGTGCTGCTTATCCGCCCTGTAGCGGTAACGGTCTGGTTGAAACTTGAATGTATCTTCCCCGTGACAGGATTGATTACCTTTTTCAAACCTTCCGCGTAGGTGTTCTTCAGCTTAACGAGGTGACGGTACTCAATAAGGCATGGTATAATATCGCTAAACGGCGCTAATTCCGCCAAAACTTCGGCATCTGTCGAATAACCGCTTTTAGTCTTTTTAACGGCAGGCAGTTTGAGCTTTTCGAACAATATAGCTCCAAGCTGTTTCGGAGAATTTATATTAAACTCTTCCCCGGCTATCATGTAAATTGTCTTTTCAAGCGCGGAAATCCGTTTACTGAGGGCTTCACCGTATTCGGTCAATTTTTCCGCATCGACCTTGAAACCATGGTACTCCATATCGGCGAGCACATGGATAAGAGGGAGCTCGATATTCCGGAACAGTTCAAGTTGATTGTTTTCTGACAAAACGTTTTCCTGCATACGCCACAAATCACTGACCGCTTTCGCGTTCTGTGACGCGCATAATGCAAGTTGCTCACCCTTAAGCTCGGCGAATCTTTTATACCCTTTGCCTTTGCCCTGCAGTTCTTCGAGCGATTGAATCGTCCTGTTCAAATACTTCTGGGACAGGTTTGAAATCGGATAAGCATTTCTAAGGGGATCGATAAGGTATTCGGCTATCATTGTGTCAAATACCAGGCCGTTAAATTCAATACCGTATTTATGCAGCCAGGTAATGAACTCTTTTATATTATGACCTATCTTTTGAATTTCAGGATTCTGCCATATATCCTTCAGTTCATCTGCGACCGACTTTTCGTCAAGACCCGCGCCCGTTTCAAGGTAATACACGGTATTGCCGTCACAAACGGCAAGCCCTTCAAGACGCGAACTGTATGAATCCTCCTTATCAATAAGCTGCAGTACGGTAATTGTTTTCAGTTTTTTCAAAGATGGGATATATTTTTTCAGGTCGTCCGATGTTTTAATATATATTATTTTTAAATCGACAGCCGTTTCTTCAGATCCTTCTTCCTCATCCATAAGATTCATCCTGGAAATGAGGCTTCCGAATTCGAGTTTTCGGAACACCGAAAGCAGTTCTTTTTTATTTATTTCTTTCCGCTTCAGTTCATTGATTTCACCGCAGCATTCCAGGTTCCTCAATATTGTGCCGAGTTCCCTGCTTAAAAAAGCCTGCTGCCTATACTCAAGAAGCGCTGATTTCAGTTTCGGTTTTGTTATCTCTTCAATGTGATCATATACGCCTTCAAGGGTTTTATACTGTTTTATCAGTTCCAGCGCCGTCTTCTCACCTACGCCGGGAACCCCGGGGATATCGTCCGAAGCGTCACCCATAAGTCCTTTCACGTCAATAAGTTGTTCGGGCAGAACCCCGTATTGTTCAATTATTGCCTGTTTGTCGTATATTTTCGTTTCGGTTTTTCCCGCACGCGATGAAGGAAGCACAACTATAGTTTTATCACTAATTAACTGGAAAGAGTCCCTGTCACCGGTAAGAACAATAACTTCGCAGCCTTCATTTTCCCCTTTAAGCGCCAGACTGCCTATTATATCGTCGGCCTCATATCCTTCGCGTTCGATTGCCGGTATGTTCATCGCCGCAAGAACTTCCTTGACAAGCGGAAGCTGAACGGCAAGCTCTTCAGGCATTCCTTTTCTTCGAGCCTTGTACCCGTCATACATATCATGCCGGATGGTTTTCGCTTTCATATCGAATGCCACCGCTATATAATCGGGTGTAAAGTCTTCAACATGCTTGTTCAATATGTTTATAAACGCATAGACCGCATTTGTATAAAGGCCTGTAGACGTTGTCAGCATTGAACCTTTCGAAAGGGCGTAAAACGCGCGGTTCAATATGCTGTTCCCGTCTATAAGCATCAGTTTCGGACGCATATTTCCTCCTTAAATTGAACTCCTCCTTTATTAAGGAGGAGCTATACTAATAATACACCATTTTTACCATATAGTGAAGTGTTTTTTCAGGTATATCCTAATCGCCGAAAACACCCGAGCCAGGACCCGCGAAAACATGTCAAACGTTTTGCTGTCCGAACTATTGTACAATA
>JAAYXD010000074.1 GCA_012516065.1 Clostridiaceae bacterium | reverse complement strand
TCATTATCTCGATTCTTCTGTTTTTCTGGC
Organism: Clostridiaceae bacterium; assembly: GCA_012516065.1. GTDB lineage: Bacteria > Bacillota > Clostridia > DSM-8532 > DSM-8532 > DTU069. The sequence continues at coordinate 3,409 of JAAYXD010000074.1, read as the reverse complement.
GGCCCTCCGGTGTGCTGTTATCGGCGATAGGCCTGTATTCGCCGTTTCCGGTTGCCGTCAGTTTGGAAGGATCAATATTAAGTGAATTAATTAAATACACAACCACATTTGTAGCGCGCTTTGTAGATAACTCCCAATTGCTCGGAAACAGCGGGGTGTTAATCGGAACATTGTCGGTATGACCCTGGACCAATATTTCATTGTCAAGTTGAGCCAGAGATTTTCCGATCACATCAAGAGTTCTTTTTCCTTCACTTAATATCTCGGCGCTTCCGGATTCAAACAATACTTGCGAATTCAAACGAACAAGCAGGTAATCCCTTTCATCTATTATCTCAACAAGATCCGAAATACCCAATTTTTCAACATCTATTTCCAACTGTTCTTTTGCTCTTTCCAGTTTTTTTCTCTCAATTATTTCGGTATCATCAAGAATCAATTCCTCGGCAGCCTCAATATAGCGTTTGTTGTCAACCCTCTTTTCACCGGTATCATCAGGGTTTACAAAATTTACCGTAAATATACTTTTGCCCATATTGCTCCTGAGCAAATCACCGCCGGATGTTTTTCCTATATATGCGGTCCTCAATGAAAAAGCTATTTCTTCAAACCTTTGTTTATCAATTGTTGCCATTGAAAAAAGAAGAACAAAAAAACACAGGAGGTTGGTAACCAAATCTCCGTATGTCGTCAGCCATGTACCACCCTCAGCCGATTCTCCTTCTCTTTTTTTCAGTCTTGCCATCCGTTCACCACCTTATGCCAACCTTCCGGCTATTCTTTTACCTTGTTCTGTTCTTTTCAGGATTTGTTTCTTCACCGGCTATGAGCCTTTCATAAGCTTCCCGCTGCTCCGGCGACAGGAAGGTTTTCAGCTTGTGTTCCATAATCCTTGGGTTCTCTCCGGACTGAATGGATAGCACTCCTTCTATCATCATTTCCTTTATTCGTATTTCTTCCTCACTGCTCTGCTGAAGCTTTGTCGCAATAGGTGTACATATCCAGTTTGCCAATACGCTTCCGTAAAATGTCGTAACGAGCGCAAGTGACATTGCCGGACCAATTTTGGACGGATCGTCAAGGGATCTTAACAGATTTATCAAGCCCAGCAGGGTTCCAATCATACCCCACGCAGGAAACTCAGCCGCCAGGGTCTTAAAAAATGCGATACCTTTACTGTGCCTTATTCCCATATTATCAAGCTCGAGCTGCATGGAGTCGCGTATTATTTCAGGTTCAACACCGTCAACAACCAATTCCAGCGCTTTTTTCAAATAATCATTCTTTAGATCTTCCTGTCCCGATTCCAGCGCGAGAAGCCCTTCTCTTCTCGCCTTCTGTGACATTTCGACAAGCAATTGAATTGTCTGGTAGGGAGATTCGTCTTTTTTGGAAAATATTATCGGAAGCAATTTGCCTATCTTTTTTATATCATCCATAGTAAAACCGAGAATAGTGGAAGCAATACCTCCTCCGATAGTAACCGCTATAGAGCTCAAACTCCAGAAAGACGAAATAGAGCCCCCACCATCCAGCATACCGTATATCAAAAATCCGGTTCCCAATAAAAAACCCAACAAGGTTGCAAGATCCATAACCAATACTCCCTGCTTATAGGATTTTTTCTTTAGCACCAAGAAACTCAAATGATGCATAAAACCTTTTGCCTATATCGGCAAAGATATTTATCTTCTATTGATATATCGTAACAATTCAGTTATTACTTTATAGACGACATATGGTTCACAAATCCATAAAAACTGTAAAGACTAAAAAATATAGTTGAATTTTTATGCATGATAATGTATAATCATACATTATATTATTTTCGGAGGTGCGAAATGAAACACCTGCTTTGTTTAAATGATCTGACCCCGGAAGAAATTATCGGGCTAATCGATTATGCCGACAAACTCAAATATGAGCATAAAAACGGAATCCGTCACGATCATATCCTCAGAGGCAAAATACTGGGAATGATTTTCTCCAAATCTTCAACACGCACCCGCGTATCCTTTGAAGTCGGGATGAAACAGCTTGGCGGTCATGCGCTGTTCTTAAGCTCCGCCGATATTCAGCTTGGCAGGGGGGAAACCATACACGACACGGCAAAAACATTGTCAAGGTATATCGACGGCATAATGATAAGAACATTCAGTCAAAAGGATGTTGAAGATCTTGCGCGCTATGGAAGCATTCCCGTCATCAACGGCCTGACGGACGAAACTCATCCGTGCCAGATCCTTGCGGATTTAATGACTGTACGCGAAAGCAAAGGCCGCCTGAAAGGTTTGAAGCTTGCTTATATCGGTGATGGAAACAATGTGGCTAATTCGCTTCTCATAGGCTGCGCAAAAACGGGTGTGAACATATCGGTAGCAACACCCGCAGGTTATTACTGCGAAAAGAAATATGTTGAGGCTGCCAGGAAGATTGCGTCAACAACGGGCTCATGCATAGATATTTCAACCGATCCTGTGGCTGCGATTACCGATGCCGATGTTGTGTATACCGACACATGGATAAGCATGGGCATGGAAGCCGACAAAGAAAAAAGGATAAAGGATTTCGCCGGTTACCAGGTTAATTCGGCTCTATTCTCAAAGGCTAAACCCGATGCCATTTTCCTGCATTGCCTTCCGGCATACAGGGGATACGAGGTAACCGAAGATGTTATTGACGGCTCACGTTCACTCGTATTCGACGAAGCAGAAAACCGCCTCCATATTCAAAAAGCCATTATGGCAACACTTATGGGATGATGCTCAATGGGAGGGACAAATTTGGACTATTCATTCATCATACGCCGCGCGAAAACTTCGGAAGCAACCGCTATTTATGAGATTATCCAAAAAGCTTTCAGGGAATATGCGGACGCATCTTCATTGACAGGGCTTGAAGCTTTGAAAGAAACTCCTGAAGACATAGAGGAGGATATAAAAAACAAGGTTGTTTATGTAGCGATAATTGACAATGAATTAGTCGGAACGATACGTGTTGATATTACAGGGGAAACTGCTTATATAAGCAGGTTCGCCGTTGTTTCTTCGCATCGCAACATAGGTATCGGAAAAGCTTTGATGAACCTTGTTGATAAATATCTTCTGTCAAAAGGCGTAAAGGAAGTATTCCTGCACACGGCGTCAAAGTATGCGGCATTAATGCGCTTCTATTACGGCAGGGGTTTTTACGTCGAATCGGTTTCATACGACAGGGGTTATCCGCGCGCAAAATTAGTAAAGAAGTATGAACAGTGAATTTTTTTAATGTCAGGCAAAGGGGTAGTGTAAAAAATTTTGTGTATTGAGATGAATGCTGCCTTTCTGGCAAGTAATTTAACGTTGTTTTACTGCAATGTATCTAGTAGTTTCTGATATTATTATTTCCAATATATGCTTATTTTATGCAT
>JAAYXD010000073.1 GCA_012516065.1 Clostridiaceae bacterium | reverse complement strand
CAATTTTCAATGTCCATCCCCGGTTACCCACCGGCACTACCGCCGACCTTTCCCTCAATCACGCTTGTACCACGCTGTTTGAGCCCTTTATCGGCGACAGCTTTTATATATTATCACGCCATTTATCGTTTGTCAAGCACCATTCTTGCAACTTTTTGTAACCAATTCTGCCATAATATGGTCATTATTTAGTCTTCATCATTCATTTCTTTCGTAACTCGCGCGATTGAAACAACCTTGTTATCGCCGCTCGTCCTCATAAGCGTGACGCCCTGCGTAACCCTGCTCAATATGCTTATTTCACTCACATGCATTCTTATTATTACTCCGTTTGAATTAATCAGCATAATGTCGTCCTCTTCGTCGACGAGTTTCGCCCCGACGAGAACTCCCGTTTTTTCCGTTACTTTATAGGTAAGAATACCTTTTCCTCCACGGTTCTGAACCTTGTACTCGTCGATTTCGGTACGTTTTCCGAAACCATTTTCGGCGACGACGAGCAAAGTTGTATTTTCGCAGTAGCGAAGCATCGATATGACTTCGTCATCCTCATCAAGCTTGATACCGATAACACCCATGGCGGTCCTTCCCATTGGCCTTACATCCATTTCCCTGAACCGTATCGCCATACCGTTCTTTGTTATGAGCAGTATGTCATGGCTGCCGTCGGTTAAGCGGACCTCGATTAACTCATCATCCTCATTAAGCGTTACCGCCATCAATCCACCTCTTCTGATATGTTCATACTGGCTGAGGGGCGTTTTTTTAACCATACCGCGGCGCGTTGCCATAAACAGATACATGTTTTTCTCATTCCCCGTAATGGGAATCACGGCACTGATTGTTTCATCGGGATCGACTTCAAGAAGATTGACTATCGCAGTGCCCTTTGCGTGGCGTCCCGCTTCGGGTATGCTCCATGCTCTTAGCTTATACACCTTTCCCTTGTTCGTAAAGAAAAGAAGATGGTGATGCGTTGAAGCCGTATAAATATCGGTAACAAAATCGTCTTCGCGTGTTGTCAGGCCTGAAACACCTTTTCCGCCGCGTTTTTGACTCCGGTAATTGTCTATCTTTGTTCTTTTGATATACCCGTAGTGTGTCAAAGTGATAACTATATCTTCATCCTTTATCAGGTCTTCCATTTCAATATCGTTGGCGTCCAGCGTAATTTTGGTGCGTCTTTCATCACCGTACCGGTTTTTTATATCCGTAAGTTCTTCCTTAATAATACCATGTACGAGTTCCGGTTTCGAAAGAACATCGCGGTACCATTCTATCTTCTTTATTATTTCCTCGTACTCGGCATCAAGTTTCTCCCGTTCAAGCCCTGTCAGTCTTCCAAGGCGCATATCGACAATCGCCTGCGCCTGCTTTTCACTTAAACCAAACCTCTCGGACAGGCTTTCCTTCGCCTGTTGTTCAGTACGGGAACGGCGAATGATATTAATAACTTCGTCAAGATGATCAATTGCAATCTTCAGGCCTTCCAGTATATGAGCCCTTGCCTCTGCTTTTTCAAGATCATATTTCGTCCTGCGGGTAATTACGTCCTCCTGGTGGAGAATGTAATGCTTAAGCGCATCTTTCAGCGTCATTACCATAGGCTCAAATTTGCCATCGGGTGTTTGCACCAATGCAAGCATATTTACATTAAAAGCATCCTGAAGCTGAGTATTCATAAAAAGCTGGTTAAGGACAACATTTGCATTGGCGTCCCTTTTAAGTTCAATAACAATCCGCATTCCCTGCCTGTCGGACTCATCCCTGAGTTCCGATATCCCTTCAATGCGCTTTTCCTTGACAAGTTCCGCAATTCTCTGGATAAGCCTCGCTTTGTTTACCTGGTAAGGCAGTTCGGTAACAACAATGCGCTGCTTGTTGCCATCGTAAATTTCGATATCGGTTACGGCCCTTACGATTATTTTCCCTTTACCGGTGGCATACGCTTCCTTAATCCCGTTTCTTCCGAGAATTATTCCGCCTGACGGAAAATCGGGACCTTTTATCTCTTCCATTAATTCATCTATGCTTATGTCGGGATTATCTATCATTCGAATAATGGCGTTAATTGTTTCCGTAAGGTTATGGGGCGGTATATTGGTCGCCATTCCAACGGCAATACCGGATGAGCCGTTAACAAGCAAATTCGGGAATCTTGACGGCAGTACAACGGGCTCAACGTTTTGATCATCAAAATTAGGCTTGAAATCAACAGCGTCCTTGTTTATATCCCTGAGCATTTCAACCGCTATTTTCGACATCCTTGCTTCGGTATAACGCATAGCGGCAGGAGGATCTCCGTCTATCGATCCGAAGTTGCCGTGACCGTCAATCAGAGGATATCTTAAAGAGAAATCCTGCGCCATTCTGACAAGGCTGTCATATACCGCGGCATCGCCGTGGGGATGGAAACTCTTCAACGTTTCACCGACTGTCGCGACTGATTTTCTATACGGCTTATCCGGCGTAAATCCGGAAATATGCATTGTATATAGAATTCTTCTGTGAACCGGTTTCAAACCGTCACGTACATCCGGAAGCGCCCTGTCTACGATTACGCTCATCGCATAATCTATAAACGACTGCTTCATCTCCGACTCTATATCCACAGGAATAATATTATGATTGTTTTTTTCTTCGGGCGTATTTTTATTTTCAGCCATTTTTATACTGCTCCCTTCGAGAAATCTTGACGCTTATCTATAATGAACTACCTTTATTATATACAAAAAAAGCAGAGGGCGCCTTGAGCCTCGCTATATATTTTAATAGACTTTTTAGTGTCTGTCTACTTCTTTCCAAAGCAGGCGGTTATTGATATTATGGCCTTTTTGTCACTGCCCGGATTTTATTTTTTGAAAAACAGCGGCTAATATTGCTTTGAGATATCACACATCATGCAACAGTCTGTTTAATAAAGTGATAAGAAAAGTATTGAATTAAAAAACACCTCCTGGTTATGTCCCGGAAGTGTTTTTATTTTTTATTGAGCTTTTTTCATTGAATGCTCCTTTTTAGGGATTCTTACAATGAACTCCACAAACTCGCCCCTGTCAATCTGAGCCGCTTTTGCGTTAACCCCCGATTTTTTCATCATATCTATTGCCTGACGGATTGTGTTGACAAATATCCTGATATCCTTTATCGAACGTGTTATTGTACGCCCGGTGCCCGGCTCCGTATATTTCTCCAGGGCCCTTTGTACAAGCTCCTCAGTCTTTTTAACGTTCAGACCCCTTTCACATACCTTTTTTAAAACCTTAAGCTGGAGCTGTTCGTCATGCAGCTTTAACAGAGCCCGCGCATGCCTTTCGGTAAGCTGGTTGTCCGCAAGAATTTTTTTAACCATCGGAGGAAGCTTCAAGAGGCGTATCTTGTTTGCTATCGTCGACTGGCTTTTACCGATTTTTTGCGCGAGTTCCTCCTGGGTGAGGCCGTGTTCCTTAATTAAATTGCTGTATCCTTCCGCCTCTTCCATATACCCGAGGTCTTCGCGCTGAAGGTTCTCTATCAGCGCCATAATCGCGAGATCGTCCTCGTTGACGTCGATTACTATCGCCGGGATCTCTTTCAAGCCCGCGAGAATTGACGCTCTTAACCTTCTTTCTCCGGAAACGAGTTCATAATAGTTGCCTGACGTTTTACGCACATTAATTGGCTGGATGACACCGTATTCTTTTATTGATTTGCAAAGCTCCTCAAGGGCGCCATGTTCAAAATTGCGCCTGGGCTGGTAGGGATTTGGTCTGATATTCTCAATTGGTATATAGGTTATTTTTTTCTGATCTGTTTTTTTTTCCGATCGATTCAGTTTGAACCTTTCCTGCAATGTCATAACGGCACCTTCCTTACATTATTTTCTTTTGTTAAAATAAAATTTTTAAATTATTAATTCGCCGTTTTCTTTTTTAATTCCTTTTTTTCAAAACAGTAAT
>JAAYXD010000310.1 GCA_012516065.1 Clostridiaceae bacterium | reverse complement strand
TTGTTTACAAGTACTGTTCCTCCTTTTGGGAACGTTCCTTCCTCAAAAGCTTCTCCTGTCTCAACATCTATTGCCTGCAATACTGTAGGATCATATTTGATATTCAACTGATATGATCCCAAATTGGGCATTTTATTTACTTTTATCGTTGCTGTTATTACATCCCCTAAATTGGCAGTCGTCTTATCCAGTACCATTTCAACATATGGAGTTTCATCTGCATATATAAGGTTTATTGATAAACAAGACAATACTAGCAATATAGTTAACAGCAATGATAATATCTTATTTTGCTTCATGGAAAAAAAATCCCCCCCTCAATTGCTTATGCATAAAGACATAAGCTCTTGATATATAATATGATTCTATCTGGGTAAACTCAAAATGACCTTGCTACATTTTATTTAATTGGAGGAAGGATACCTAGGTATCCTTCCTCAATTTTTAATTATTGCTTGTCGTAGTCAGATGGTATAGCCGTAAAGTGTTTAACAACTATTACCATATCCTCCATATTGATTGCCTTGTTCTTGTTGATATCAGCTTTTGCATTATACTTACTGCTACCCTCAACTGAATTGAAGGACTTGAGTAATTCAACAATATCTGTCATGAATATTGCATCGTCCTGAACAATATCTCCAGCCCACATTTCTATATTGCCAAGCTGAACATCACCAGTTACAACTACATTCTTTATTTCTCTTGTCAAGAATGTTTCCTTTGTTATCTTTAATGTATAACCGGTTGCACTTTCAGGAACATTAGCAATCTCAAAGTATCCGGTTCCATCAGTTACAGCATATAATTCTGTTCCAACCACTTGTACCTTGAATCCGCCTTTAATTATCGGTCCGGTAGTTGCATTTACTTCAAGATCCGGTACTATGTAACCTGATATTGTCTTTCCTTGTCCGCCGACTTTTACATCTACTCCACCATCAAAAGTAGATACCTTAACCTTCTTGAGATTATAGTCCGCAAATGCTCCTACTCTCCTGAATGAGATAGATGTAAATCCTTCAGCAGCGCCATCCTTAATTTTAGCATTAATTCTTGCAAATACACCATCCTGTACAATTGCATCTGTTCCTTCACCTGAATCCTCAACAAACAGGAACACTATTTCGCCGTCATTGCTCAAGATATTCGCTTCAAAGCTCTTATTTGGCTTCGATACGATTTCTCCTGCTTCAACGCTTATTATTTCCAATACACTGTTGTCATATGCCAAATCAAAGTCGCAGTTTATGATACCTTTGTCAGGTATTCCTATTAATTTTACAGGTATTGTTACAGTCTTTCCAGGTTGACCGGATACTTTATCAATCTTAACAATAAGTTCTCCGTCTTTCGGTGTAGGATCTGTATCAACAGGTGTCGGTGTAGGATTATTGCTTGTTGTTGTCGGCGGTGTAGTCACAGCTTGTGTAGGGGTCGGTGATGGTTTCTCGCCTACTGTTACTCCACCGTCTAAAGCTCTAGTCTTTAACTTCTTGTATGTATTATCAGCAAATGCTCCGATTTCTCCTACTGCTATAGGACTAAATCCGTCTCCGCCAATAATAGTTGCTCTTATAACTGCGAATACACCATCGTGGAATATTGACTCTTCTCCATCTCCGCTGTCTTCGCAGAACAAGAATACCAAGTATCCTTCGTCTTGAGCAATTGTTGTATCAAAGCTCTTTGTAGGATTAATTATTATGTCTCCAGCTACTATACTGTTTACTTTCAGCACTGACTTATCATAGTTGACTAAGAAGTCAGCATTCATCAATCCGATCTCAGGTATTCCCTTGAATTCTACCGGAATTTCAATATTTTCTCCTACTTGGCCGGATACCTTACCGATCTTAATCAGTATTTCTCCAGGGTTAGGAGTCTCATCTCCTCCTGATTGTGTCGGAGTCGGTTTTGTTTGTGTCTGTGTCGGTGTCGATTTTGTTTGTGTAGGTGCTGTAGTTGATGAACCGGTACCGATTTCTACTGCACCATCTATAACCATAGCCGATAACCTCTTGTAATTGTTGTCTGCACATGCACCGAAATAATTCAATGTTATAGGACTTGAACCGCTGCCACCAAGTATTTTTGCCTTAATTATTGCAAAGGTTCCATCGTTAAATATACATCCTGAACCATCTGTGCTTTCTTCACTGAACAAGAAGGTTATCATTTTATCATCCTCAAAAATTCCTGTCTCAAAGCTCTTCGAACTGTTAGGTACAATATCTCCTGCAACTATATCAATTATTTGCAGAACTGACGAATCATAGTTCAGGATGAAGTCAGCACACATAATACCAACACTTGGTACACCTGTAAGAGTAATCGGAATTTCTACTTGCTGACCAACTTTACCGGATACTTTTCCGATCTCGAATATTACAGCATCCTTACCAATGATTTGTACTCCACCGCTTGTAAATGCTGCAGGAACACGTTTTAAGCTATTGTCTACAAAGGCACCTACAGATTGGAGTTCTATAGCACTCAATCCGCTTCCGGATTTAATTTTAGCAACTATAGTTGCAAATAATCCATCGTCGAATATTGAATCAAGTCCATCTCCTGAAGCCTCATCAAACAGGAACCAAATAGCATTATCTTCTATTGTAGTATCAAAATCATTCTTCTTAGGTACTATATCTCCAGCTTCTACATCAACAATTGTCAATACTGACGAATCATATTTCAATGAGAAGTCGCAGCCTACAAGTCCGTTCTTCGGTACACTGCTGAATGTAATAGGTATTCTGACTTCTTGACCAACAGTACCTGATACTTTTCCAACAACTACCTTAACTGCATCTCCTGATATTGTTGAAGTAGGTTTACTTGATGTCGGAGTCGATGTTGCCTTCCGTGTCGGAGTCGATGTTGCCTTCTGTGTCGGAGGCGTTGTCGGTTGTGATCCTCCTGGTTCAACACCCCATACAAGTGAACCGTTCAAATAAGCTGTTACTTTATCCCATGGTGAGAATGATGTTGCATTGGATCTAAATGAATAGTCATTTGACTGTGTATAATCGGTCCAGTCATTCTTAGCAAATCTGCCTTGTATTTGCAGATATGCGCCTGCCGGAAGCGATCCGCCACTAAAGCTTATTTCAAGGTAAGTATCAGCATTATTTGATTTATTACTCATCTTAACAAATGTACCTTTAACATTTGCAGTTATTCCGTTATAGCTTCCATCACTGCCCATAACAGCTGCATGGTCGCACCAGAATGTCTGATCTTTGTCAGTGTCAACTGTATAGTAATATCTTAGTGTAAGTTTTGATAAATCTACCGCACTGCTTCCGCCGTTTGTAACCTTAAATTGAGGATTAATTGAATTTGATTTATCATTTGTATTATTGTTGTAGAACTCAACCTTAAGGTCACCTACAGGTTGCGTTGTCGGTGGGTTCGTCGGTCTTGTTGTAGGTGTTGAAGTAGCTTTCTGTGTCGGTGTATTCGGAGCTTTTGTCGGTGTGTTTATCGGTTCATTACCAACATTAACACCACCGGCTATAAATGTGGTCTGTAACCTTTTCAGATCACTGTCTGCACATGCACCCATAGATTCCAATGTAATCGGTGCAGGTGAGGTTGATTTTACAGTTGCTATTATTTTTGCAAATACTCCATCATTATATATTGAGTCTATTCCTTCTCCGGAATCTTCGACGAACAAGAGCGATATTACGCCTTTGTCAACTCCAAAATCAAAGTCAGCGGATTTCTTTATTATGTCACCAGCTACTACACTCGTTACCTCGAGTATGGATGGATTATA
>JAAYXD010000286.1 GCA_012516065.1 Clostridiaceae bacterium | reverse complement strand
TCCCGCGGGTGCACCAGCTAACGTCGGTGTAGCCTTTACATTGGCAATCAGTGCTCCATCTTCTAGGAGTACACCATTTTTTACGCTGATAACGCCTTCATAATCAGCACTTGGGTAATCGGGCAATATAACCTGAATTTTCTTCCCTTCCATCTCCCTTAAACGCCGCACAAAAGAAACAAAAATGCCTTTTAACGTCTCGTCAGTAACCGGTGCAGCCATAGTTTGGAAGTCATAAAGCTCAATTGCAGCAAGATAGTCCATGTAATCAGCGTTGGTAACCTCTCCATCGGTACCACCTGCAAGATTTACACCTGCTGTCTCTGTTAGTGTACCGGTCCCTGAAAAAGTTACCCAGGCATTTTCACGTAGTTCTCCTATGGTGGATACTGTCTGCACATCCACCTCGCGCCCTTCAATCAGTGTCTGGACATCGAACATGCTGGGATTATCAACATTAGCTTGCACTACAATAGTGATGTTGTTCCCCCGCACACCGCTATATTTTGCTGTAACAGTCATACCGCCAATAGTAGCTGTCGCTTTATCTCCATCATTTAACCGATACAACAACAACGTTTTGGCCCGTTTCAATGCTTCTCTGATTAACAATAGCTGCGGAGCCATAATATCATATCCAAGTACGTCAAATGTGTCGTCACCAGCGTTAATCGTTATAACTTGCTTGCTCGGTCCCCAGGAAAGCGGCAGCGGTATTGTGACAATTCCTCGTTCTCCAATTGCTCCTATGGCCTGCCTTTCGCTTGCAAAATTGATATATACACCAGGACGTACTTTATTCATGCTAGTCCAGATTCCACCAGCCATATTACTTCACCTTCCCTTCTTTGAATTTTTCAAGCAGGTTTTTGACTTGCTCAATTGTGTACTTTTCGTTTTCATTAAGGATAACGCTTAGCACATCCTTTTCAATATGTGTAAATACTTTGGATTTTAAGATCTGTTTTTTTGTAAACATAGCCAAGCTGCTGTCTCCCTTAACCGCCTGTTTTTTGCTCACTTAATGTATCCCTCCTGTTCCATATTTTGCATCATTGGTACTTCTGGAGTGATGCGCCGCACATAGACGTTATAATCCACAAAAAAGTGCAGTACACTGTCCACAATCTCATGGTTCATGTTGGTGCCGCGATACTGCACTCCGTTATACTCAATGACTTCCAGCGCCTCATAAAGCTTTTCAGCCATATCGTGCGCATCTTCGTTTTGGCCATCCAGCGGGAAGTAATGCACATCAAAGCTATGCGTGCGCATATATCGTGGCCCGAGTTCCTTAGTGTGTGACGCGCTCAACAGTTTCACAAAAAAAGCAGGTGCTTCAAAGCCCTGCTCAATTTCTTCACCATACACTTTAATCATTGGAAACTGTTTGCCTAATGTAGCTATAACAGCGCGCCGGACATCATTGACTGTTACAATGCTCATTTGCCGTCACCGCCTTTTCTGGCCGGTCTCCCATTCATAATGTTGTCCAACAGCTCAATCACACGTTTTTCCAAGTATTTGGGTAGTTCACGTTCAATCTCCTTCATTGAGATAGTCATCATAAACCGGCCTTCAACCCATCCATCTTTAGGCCCGACATACATTCCTGTATCCGCGCTTGGATCATACACAAAATGATTACCCTGCCAATAGCCAGGAACGAAGTGGGACCTAAAACCATATTCAACAAATGATGCATAGTCGGTATTGTTGTATATTTCAACAACATATGAATTCCCACGCCGCTCAACATTCCCAACACGCCAATTCCTGCGCAAATTACCTGTATTAACTGGAGTGCGCTTCTTGATTTTTCTTTCAGCTCTGAAGGCCATCTCCAGGAGGAAGTCACGAAT
>JAAYXD010000072.1 GCA_012516065.1 Clostridiaceae bacterium | reverse complement strand
AGGAGAGGTAGTATGTATTATCGGCTCCTCCGGTTCCGGCAAGTAAACCCTTCTTCGATGCATTAACCTTTTGGAAAAGCCCAGCGGCGGAGAGATTTTTTATAAGGGAGAAAATATACTGGATCACAAGCACGATTTACGGGCATATAGAACGAAGCTTGGTATGGTGTTTCAACAGTTTAACCTGTTTAATAACCATGATGTTTTGAGCAACTGTATGGTTGGACAAATAAAGGTTCTGAAACGTTCAAAGGAAGAAGCTAAAGATGTTGCAATGAAATACTTAAGTGTAGTTGGAATGGAGCAGTTTATTCATGCTAAACCCAGGCAGCTCTCCGGAGGGCAAAAGCAGCGTGTGGCAATTGCAAGAGCTCTTTCCATGGAACCGGAAGTAATGCTGTTTGACGAACCAACATCAGCTCTGGATCCTGAAATGGTGGGAGAAGTTCTGAAGGTTATGAGAGAACTGACAGAGTACGGACTTACCATGCTGATAGTAACTCATGAGATGGACTTCGCCAGGGAAGTATCCGATCGTGTTGTATTTATGGATAAAGGAGTTATTGCAGAGGAAGGCAGCCCCGAACAAATATTTAATAACCCGAAACTTGACCGGACAAGAGAGTTTTTAAGAAGAACGCTCCAAAAGAATTAATCCCGCAATTGCTGAATAAACTTATTTCTCATCAGTAACAAACCCTTGTAGTTGTCGAAGGGACGGTTCTTTTGACAACTTTATTGCATATTAATCATAACTTTAAATGAAAATAACAGGGATCAAAATGGAGAAGTATTTCAAATCGATAAAGAAAGAGCTTATTTCCCAACGAAAGGCTGGAAACTCTCAACTCCGGAACAACAAGGTATGGATTCCGACTTTCTTGCTGATGCAATCATGTATATCGAAAAGCATTTTAAGTACTACTTTAGTTTTATCATTATAAAAAATGGATATTTGATATTTGAATCGCATAATAAACATCCGTATGAAGAAAAGAGTTCGCAGCTGTTAAAAGCTTGTTTTTTATTGCTTTCAAAAGTTTTGGGATAACCGGGCGATACATTCAGAGATAAACATTCTGCTCTTTTTAATTTGAGATCAGTTACTAAAAGTGTCATGTCGATCCTTGTGGGGATTGCCATAGATAAAGGGTACATAAAAAGTATTGAAGACAGAGTTCTTGATTATTTACCTCAAAGCTGCAATCAAGTCATAGATGAATATAAAAAGAATCTGAAAATATACCACTTGCTGACAATGAAATCAGGCTTACCCTCGGTTGAAAGAGGGATTAATGCCTTAAAAATGTGCCTGGTCAAATATCAGGTCGGCACGAAATGCTATTAAGAGTGGATTTATTCCGGCATGGGTGGAATTGATGGTAAAACCACAGGAGATAGTCGATGAAATGAACAAATTAAGAGGTTCTAAGGCGATGTTAATATTATGCTCGTAGACCATCCGAGGAATTTTTCGGTTGGAAAGATTAACTAAATGTTATATAATTATGGGTATATTTTGCAGAAGGATATTAATTTGGATTCCCAAAAGACTTCAGCGATTTTTAAGCGGAGGTTGTTAAATATTGAATCTTCATCGTGAATATAACAGAATTAAGGAGCGTATTGATGCTATAGATTTCAGCGCTTTGTGGGAGGGTTTTCATCCGTTCCGATTTGCTCTGTATAATGAGACAGAGTGTTTCTTTGACGGCAGGTACATAGAAAAGACAGAAGAGTTCCATGCCAATACATCAATATTTTATAACGGAGAAAACATTGCTATATGGAAACTTACGGAAGAACCCACGGACATCGATTCATTAGCGGCATCAATTGTTCATGAGATGTTTCACGCATTTCAAAACGACTGCGGAGAAAAGAGATATCCGGATGAAAGACGCGCATTGCTTGAATATCATTATTCTGCGGAAAATTTATCTGCAAAACTGCAGGAGGCAGAATTAATGCGCGCGATTATTGAAGGGGGAGAAAAGAAATTTACGGAATTGCTAAGTGTACGGAAACTTCGGAAGCACCTTTTTCCCAGGCAGTATGATTACGAGGCAAGAGTTGAGCAAATTGAAGGAACTGCCAACTATGTTGAGTTGCTTGTATTGATGCAGATTGCTCCTGAAAAGGGCAGGTTAAGACTTTCAAAGATGCTTGACGATATCACGAATGCCGGCAAATATTTTCCTATTCGAATTATTTCCTACTCAATCGGTGCTGTATTTCTATATTGTATTAAAAAATGTTCTTCGTTTGTATTTTCATGCTCCGGCGAAAGACCGTTTTCGGATGAAATACTGGATGATGTTCATATTACGTCTTCTGAAATAATAATCAATCCGGAAATAGATATGCATCTGACCGCCTATAACGAAGAAACAGAGAGAATAATTAATACGGCTCTTAATAAGGGAGAGATTTGTCTGAAAGGTAATTATCCGCTGGCCTGTTTAAATATCTGGGATGCGCGATGGAGTGGTAAATATGCAATTTCAAACCATTTTGTCGCTTATTTTGATGGAGACCGGATAAAGTATTTAAATGGTAATTTCGTTGTAGAAATTGATAATAATTTGAATATACTGACGGTTTACAGACAATGAGGGCACCTGATTAAAAAATGTAAATGATTCTTTGCCCTGTTTTCTGGAAGCTGATATAATCGGTTTCGGGAACCGGCTCAGACAATTCTAAAAAATCTTGAAAAGGAGGGAACATAAGAATAATGGAAAAAATATCCGTAGGTCCGGAAAATAAATTTTGTCCGCAAACATTGTTTCTATATGGTACGTATAAAGAGGACGGAACACCGAACTTCGGCCTGTTCTGCTGGTTCAGTTATTGCTGGGACGGCGAATTGGGGGTTATGGCATGTATCGGCGGCGAGAAATTAACAAAAGATCGAATCCGGGCAAGTAAAGTATTTTCCGCTAACCTGGTCAGCGAATCCATGCTGCCTCTTGCGGATTATATGGGCAACACGGGAGGATATAGCAAGGAGAAAATGAATATCCCGATTGAAACCGAACGCGGCGCGGTGTTGAACGTTCCTGTGCTGAAAAACAGTCCGTGGGTGTTTGAGCTTGAAGTTAAGCATTCAATCCCGCTGGATGACAGCGAGGTCTTTATATGTAAAATCCGTAATACATTAGTGGCGAAAGAACTAAAAGACGATTCATTAAGTGTTGAGGAACGGTTACGTATAGCCGCACCCGTAACATGGATTGGTGAGGGGCAGTATTATACGCTGAACTGTAAAGCTTTGGGCAAAACCGGAGACTGGAAGGACTTATTCGGTAAAAAGTAATAACAGCCTGATATGCGCCGGTTTGATGCCAGAAGCTGGCTTGTATAAGATGCTTGAGGAGTATGATTATATGTTAATGGTCGATATGACATGGAATGAAGTCGAAAAACATATATCAGAGGTTAATGATAATCTGATAATTCCCGTAGGGATCTGTGAACAGCATGGATACCATTTACCCCTCGGCAATGATACTTTTATCGTGGAATATATGGCCAGTGTTTTATCTGAAAGGACTAATGCGCTGGTTGCTCCTACAATAAACTATGGCGTTAATCTTCCATCAGACATGCCTGTGAGGCTGAAACATCGGTTGCATTATTTTTGTATCCCGAAAAGGTAAAAATGGAATTAGTCCGGGAGCATGATATAAAGTTTGATGATTTCTAAAAATACTTATTTCATGAAGAAAGCAGCTTACCTGAAGGTTATGTGGGGAATCTTGGCTATCCTTCTTTTGCAACAAAAGATAAAGGAAGTAAAATTATTAACCGCATGATAGACAGGATGATTAATGAATGCTGTGATTTTTTGAAACCTTCTTATTTAAAATAGCTCTATTCTGTTACATAAACTTTTTCTGCCGGGCCAAGGTCTTTAGATAATTATATGCGTTGAGTCCGATTTGTTTGTCGATAGGTTGAGTTGCTGATATAATAATCTTTAAGCAATGATTGGCTGATATTGGTTAGTGCTGTGATATGTATATCATCGCAGAAACCGGTTTATTCCGTTACGGAATACATAAAGGGGAGAATCATATGATTCTGATGAGCGCAGAAGCTCCATGCAAGGTTTGAGGATACTGCATGGAGCAATGAGCCGTTTATAGGCTGTTACCCTCAGGCTTTGCACTTTGATATGATAAAAGATTAAAATCAAAGGAGCAAAGTCAAAATGAAAAACAGAATACATGAGTTAAAGAATTTTTATATTCTGTGGAGTACACAGGGGTTATCACAGCTTGGCAGCGCAATGACGAACTTCGCGTTGACACTCTGGCTGTATCAGGCAACCGGGTCGGCGCTCCAAACAGCATTGCTGACCATTTGTTCCTATGCGCCGTACGTTATAATGATCATTTTTGCCGGTGCATTATCCGACAAATGGGACAAGAAAAGGACTATGCTGGTCTGTGATACATTCGCAGCTTGCTGTACGGTATTGGTGTTTATTCTTCTGAAAACAGGTTCGCTCCGCACATGGCATTTGTACGTCCTTAATGCGGTAAACGGGCTGATGAACACGGTTCAGAGGCCGGCAAGCGATGTCGCCAATACGCTGATTACGCCTAAAAAGTATTACCAGAAGACGAGCGGCCTGAGATCTTTTTCCGGATCGCTAGTAACCATTCTGCATCCGATGCTTGCTGCGTCCCTTTATGCGCTTGGTGGCATGGATGCTGTAATAGCAGTGGATTTAAGCACTTTTTTTATCGCGTTTTTTGCGTTATTGCTGTTTGTGCATATTCCGCCGGCAAAAGCATCTGCCGCAGGAGAAAATGAAACGCTGTTCGCGTCTGCAAAGGCTGGTCTTAAATGCCTGAACCAAAACAGAATGGTGCTGATGCTTATTTTGTTTTTGGCAGGGGTCAACCTGGTTGCGTCCGCTTTTGACGCAGTGCTTCCTGCGTTTATTCTGCCAAGAAAAAATGGCGGAGAGGCGATACTGGGAATTGTCACTTCCTTTGCCGGGATAGCTATGCTAACCGGCAGTTTGATAGCATCCGTCTTACCGCCGCCTAAGGATCGGATACGTCTTATCGTAGCAACAATGCTGTTCTCTCTGACAACAGATAACTTTCTGATGTCTTTGACAAGAACACCGATCGCATGGTGTATTGCACAGATACTTGGATATTTGCCTGTCCCGTTGATGAGTACCAACCTGGATGTTATCGTGAGAACGACGATACCGACAGAGATGCAGGGCAGGGTCTATGCCTGCAGAAATACGCTGCAGTTCTTCACGATACCTATCGAATATTTCTTTGGCGGCTGGATGGTCGATGTTATTTGTGAACCATTAATGGAACGTGTTTCTACGGAAAGTGTAATGGCTGCCATGTTTGGCTCTGGAAAGGGTTCCGGGGCAGGCATGATGATATTCATGCTTGGATTATTTGGTATGGTGATATGCCTGTTTTTCGGTAGAATTCTCAGGAAATATCATTACGATGAGCCGGTTTGATGTTCGTCGTTGGCTGACTGAACAAATTAAGGCTCCCCGTTACCGGCAGTTGCGTCGGCGGCGGGGAGCTTTTTATAACGAGAGCCTTTATATAATTGATCTGTTACAGCGTGAAGCGGCCCAATTTTGCTTAAGTACTAAAGAGAATGTATTATTTGAGAAAATTTTCGTCTGAAAACAGACAGGGTTGAGTCGACATATATCTGGAAGGTATGTTAATATATTTATTATCCGTGGTACTTAATGGAAATATACATCGAAAACCTTGCGACAGATTTAAACATATATGCCGATAATATGTTAAATTATGGAAGGTGTTTTAGTTGAATACCATATGGTCGACATACATACAAAAAATTGATACTTTGTATTTAACGCGGACACTTAGATTTTCTGACATATTTAAAGAAAAATACCAAAAAGCATTTAAAATTGATAATAAACGAAAAATTCTTGAAATAGGCTGTGGACCGGGTGCACTATCTCAAGCATTGTATCGTTGGTATCCAAACGCTGAAATTGTTGGAATAGATAGAGATAGTAATTTTATTGATTTTGCTTCAAAACAAGCACCCCAAATTGTATTTATGGAAGACGATGCCACCGGTTTGTCTTTTCAGGATAAAACATTTGATGTTACCATATCTTATACCGTACAAGAACATATTGAACCGGCGAAATTTTTTGGAGAGCAATACAGAGTATTGAAAGATGACGGAGTATGTCTTGTTTTATCCGCAAGGAGAGGAATAAATGTT
>JAAYXD010000071.1 GCA_012516065.1 Clostridiaceae bacterium | reverse complement strand
TCGGGATTTCCGTGAAAAACGCATCTGCTTCCGGCGCAGTTCTTTTCACATTTTCTGCTGTTATCAGGAAATAATAATTTAGAAAATAATAAACGGAGGTAGATGCAATGGATTTTAAAATACTTTTTACTCCCGTACAAATAGGCCATATGGTAGTGCCGAACAGGTTTGTGGTTCCTCCGATGGGCACTAATCTCGCAAACCCCGACGGGACAGTAAGCGAGGAGTTTATTGATTACTGGGAAGCAAGAGCAAGAGGAGGCTGGGGATTATTAATTGTTGAAATAACGGCGATTGACCCGTTGGGCAAAGCGATACCCTATCAGCCCTGTCTCTGGGATGACAAATTCATTCCCGGGTTTAAAAAACTTGTTGATACCGTTCACCGGTATGGGGCAAAAATTGCCGTTCAGCTCCATCATGCCGGGCGGCAGACAACTCCGCAAATCATAGGACAGCAGCCTGTGGCTCCGTCCCCGGTTCCATGCCTCATTTCCAAGGAAATGCCTAGAGAGCTTTCGGTATCCGAAGTTTATGAACTCATTGAAAAATTCGGCGATGCTGCAGTACGTGCGCGTGAAGCCGGCTTTGATGCCGTAGAGGTTCACGGCGCGCACGGTTATCTTGTTGCTCAATTTATGTCGCAGCATTCAAATAAGCGTGTTGACGAATTCGGGGGTTCATTCCATAACAGAATGAGATTTCCCGTTGAGGTGATAAAAAACATAAGGCGTAAAGTCGGCGGTTCATATCCGATAATTTTCAGGTTAAGTGCCGATGAAAAAGTAACAGGCGGCAGAACGGTTGATGAATCAAGGGCGGCAGCGAGAGTCATCGAAGCTGCGGGTGCGGATGCGCTGCATGTCTCTGTCGGTGTTTACGGCAGTATGCAGTACATTGTGCCCCCGGCCGATGTACCTCCCGGATTTATTCTGTCGGACGCGGAAGAAATTAAAAAGGCTGTTTCGGTACCGGTGATAGGTGTGGGCAGGATAAATGATCCGGTACTTGCTGTGGATGCGATATTATCGGGAAAAGCGGATCTTGTTGCATGGGGAAGGCAGTCGCTTGCCGATCCTGAAGTCCCGAATAAGGTCTCGGCAGGGCTTATAGAGGATATATCCCCATGTATAGCATGCAACCAGGGATGCATCGGTTATATTTTCAATCCGGAAAAAATGAAGGCCACTTGCCTTGTGAACCCGTTCTGCGGCAGGGAAAGAAGGATGAAAATAGAGCCCGCCGGAAGAAAGAAGAAAGTAATTATTGTCGGCGGAGGCCCCGGCGGTCTTGAAGCCGCATGGATAGCAGCGGCTCGTGGTCATAATGTCATACTTTTTGAGAAAGAAAATGTTACGGGAGGCCAATTCAGGGTTGGAGCCATTGCGCCCGCAAAGCAGGATCTTGCGAAAGCGATTAATTTCTATACGCATATGGGGAAAAAATACGGTGTTGAATACAGGCTCGGGGTTGAAGCAAACGCGGAGCAAATACTTGCAGAGAATCCCGATGCCGTGATTATAGCGACGGGAGCCGCACCCAATATCCCGGACATCTCCGGAATTGACAATCCTAACATTGTAACCTCAACCGAAGTACTTCTCGGGATAAAGGTGCCGGGTGCGAAAGTCTTAATTGTCGGGGGCGGGATGGTCGGCTGCGAAACGGCGGATTTGCTGGGCGAACATGGACATGAAGTGACGATAGTAGACATGCTGCCTGAAATAGCAACGGATGTACAGGATTCTGTAAGATATTTTCTTCTGAAAAGATTAATGGAGCGAAAAATCGCAATATACACGAATACGAAGGTTACGGAGTTTATCGCGGACGGTGCGAAAGCTGAAAAAGACGGCAAGGATATGCTTTTTACGGGGTTTGATACTATCATAATCGCGGTAGGAGCGAAACCGGTAAATAATTTAAGATACGAACTGGAAGGGAAAGTGCCGGAACTGTATATTATAGGAGACGCTTTGGAAGCACGTAAAGCAATAGACGCCATTGAAGAAGGCGCAAGCGTGGCAATAAAGCTGTAACGATGCGGAAAATGTTCCCTGCCTGAAAGTTACTGTTCAGACGGCCTTTATTAGCTGCTGTGCGGCAGTTTTAAAAGAACACTGCTCGCCTGAACAGTAACGAAAATCCTGATATGATAAATTAACCCGCCTGCCGGCTTATATCCTGAAAAGCGATACAACGTTTAACAGTTTCTGCATGCTTTCTCTTACCATGTTTGCCTGTTCCATTACAGCATTTGCCTGTGCCGCGACAATACTTGCTCTGTTAGCCATATCCATGGTTTCCGAGGCGCCTTCCACGGAAGCGTTTGCGACATCATTAATTGCCTTCGTTATGTCCTGGACGGAAGAGTAAAGCTGCTCGGAGGTTGCACTGAACTCCGTTACCATATTGTTTATCATTTGAGCGTCGTTATTGTACTGCTTTCCTGTTTCAACAAACATGTCGTAGTCTTTGGCAACCTTATCGTCAAGGAACTTTAAAACCTGTTCCGAGCATACCGAGAGATTATGCACAGCCTCCAATACCTGGCTGGTTATGTTTTGTATCTCGGCAGCGGTCTGCTTTGAGTTTTCTGCGAGTTTTCTTATTTCTTCGGCGACGACAACGAAGCCTCTGCCTGAATCACCTGCCTGCGCGGCTTCTATTGAAGCATTCAGCGACAGCAGGTTTGTACGGGATGCAATTTCAAGAATCGCGTCAGACAGAATCTGTATTCTTTCTACTGCTTTTGATTTTTCAATCGCGTCCCTTAACATCGCGGTATTATTCAGACGGATTTCCTCTGCGCTTTTCAGCGATTCTTCCGCAGTTAATCTCAGTTCAGTGGCTTTTTTGCTTACTTCTCCCGCAGTTTCCGAACCTTCATGGGCTTTTTTCGCAATCGATTCTATCGCAGCCTCAATTTCATTCGTTGTAGCATTCATTTCTTCGGACATAGCGGACGTTTCTTCCATTTGTGCCGACAATTCCTGAATAATGGACGATATTGCGTGTATCTCTTCCGTTAGTTTCGAAATGCTTTCACCGGAAACCGAAACTGAACTGTCGACGTTTCTTGCTTCAGCAATAACATTTTTAATAATACCCGATACGCTTTCGTTTATTTTCCTGAAACCTCTTGTTAAATCGCCTATTTCATCATTCCTTTTCAGGTATTTTTTATTTATGTCGGTTGTGAAATTCCCCTCGGACATCGTAATGCACTGGTTTGTCAATTCAGTAAGAGGTTTTGATATATTCTTCCCTATTAAAAATGATACGATTAATCCTGCGGCCAGGAACAAGGCGGATATAATAACGAAAATTATTCTGAGATTCGACAGCTCGGCCATCATCTCATCCTTATCAACGGCCACGGCTATCGACCAGCCGTAATCGGAAATCGGCGCAAAGCCCGCGATTTTTGCGACACCCTTGTATTTATATTCTTCAAAACCCGTGACGCCATTCATCATTTTTTCCTGAACATTTGTGAAATTATCAAACCCGAAATTACTGTCGCTTTCCTCTTCCGTATATGTAGCAGAAGTAATTGTATCGGCCTTTTCCGTACCTGTTGACCTTGCGGATCTGGTAGCCGACGTATTTGCATCAACCGATTTGGATGTGATGATATTGTTCAGCAGTTCGGTATCCGCATGGGCAATAGTGCGCCCCTGCCTGTCTATTATGAATGCTTCGCCCGTTTTGCCGAACCGTATTCTTTTCGCGAATTCACTTAATTCGAGACCGTCCCTTACAGCCATAAGCACGCCTGCGACTTGATTGTCGATAACGACGGGTACGGCGTAAGTCATGACAACTTTGCTTCCGTCATCGGAAAACATCGGATCGGATACTGAGTTTTTCCCCGATAAAGCTGTTTTGAACAGGTTATTGTCCTTCATGTCCAAAACAGTGCCCTGGCTGGAAACGGACTTCCCTTCCGTATCAATCAGTATCATTTGCAGGTGCCCTGCCCTTTTTGCTTCGTTTGACAGGAAAGGTACGATACCGGAATAATCGCCGTCAGCCTCTTTCAGTATCCGCATGTTATCGGAGGAAGCGATAAGGTTTAATACATTTAGCTGGTTCTGTATACTGTCCTTAATCGTTAATGAGGCCTCGATCGCAAATTTGGGCATCGTTTCGTTAAGAACATTGATGAGCGAGTTGGAAGACGCAAAATAAGATATAATGCCGAAACCAAGACACACAAATATAAGCAGAATTCCAAAAAATACAGCAATTCTTAAACCTATACTTTTCATTTATGTTATTCAATCCTTTCAGACGATAAAATTGTTTTATTCAGAATGCTTGTCCGGGATAGATTGCATTATTATTATATTTACTCACATTTAATTAATTATAAACATTAATCGACATAATAT
>JAAYXD010000309.1 GCA_012516065.1 Clostridiaceae bacterium | reverse complement strand
TCGTAGAAGAAAACCTTGCTATTATAATGTCTTCACCAAAGCAAGCTTCAAATCCGCATGCTTATATTCAGGCACATCAGGAAGAATATGAAAATATTAAAAAGCTCGGTGGAGAGAAAGCGCTCCAATACATGCTGTCCCAGTTTGAAAGCGGCAATGCCGAGGGGTTTCGTGGGCATATAATGATGCAGTTATGCAAGGAGCTTCTGGGAGTTCGAAACAATGTGACTGACGAAACCCTCACCCCGCAGGAATGGTATGACGCTCTGTCAATCAGGCAGGAAGTCAAACTGCCGGACTTCGTGTATGAAGGGAACGATCCTATAGAAAAGCTGGTTTACGCTACTGAAATCGAAAAGAAATCTCAACCTCAACGAGGATTTACGATAGTTGCACCAAAAATTTTCGGAAGCTATGAAGAAGATGGTCTGTTAAAAGTATTTGTGACCACCTTTAGCGCAACTTACAAGCTTTATGGCAATGTGCTGGATGAGGTGGGCGGTAGCGTCGTTCCATCGGCCATTACTTATAAAAAGGATAATAGCGGTAATTACGTGCTTGAAAAATATGAGCAGGCAAAAGATGGTGCAGACTGGCAACCATCCATCAAAAAGTTCTGCACGATGCCTGTATCGGGTAAGGAAATACCAGGGCTTGCTGATAAAATAATTGACCATTATGGGAATTATGATGACATACGCACTCTCCAGAGGGAAAATCTATTTAAGCATTTAAAGGCAAACGGTATCAAAGACGCGACTCTTTTTAATTCCCGCGGCGAGATTGAGTTTTCTATGAGCAACCCCACAATACATCAATTAAAAAATTATGATTTATATAGAAACCATCAATACAGTTTCTACGTCTAATAAATGGGTATAATGAATTTCGGAGAAAAGGATGAGTGCTATTATGGACAACTTAAATAAATCCAAAAAGATCATCATTTTTTCGGCCGTTTTAGTAATGGTTTTTAGCTGTACGTTGGTATTGATGAGCGCTCTTGCGGCGGACAGTCCGTCCCCAATGATGTCTGTCAGCACGTCGTCAACGAAGACAGATACAATCAACGACAGGCCGCACCTTACATGGAAAACAGTCAAAGAACTAGCTGAAGGAAGACTCAGCTACCCGGACATTCGGGACTCCTTCTATTACAAGGCAATTGGCTCCGGCCTGTATATTGTTAGCTTTCCTATCGAGGATGCACAAGGGTTTTCACTTATTGCAAGTTCTACCAGTCCAAACGCTGCACCTATGTTGGTAAAACTGCGCTGCGAGCCCGCAGCCCTTTCGCTTGAATTAAACGCGGAAAACCTCGGAATCATAATGGATTTGTATAACAACAGCAGTTCACATCAGGAAATAAATAAACTGTTTTACAACGAGATTCCGGTTCCGCAGAATGCAAAAACGTACGGGAATATCATTTATTTGACTGGTAGGGCTCCAGACGAGATCATTCAGGATTACAGTAATATGCTACTTAATAATGGCTGGGAGCTTACGGATGCCCTTGGCATGAAGCGGTTTTATAAAAAGACCATAAATGGAGAAGAAATTATAATCTCCGTGCTGTGCCAACAGGAAGGCGGGCCGCAGAATACAGATATCCTAACCGTTATTCGATTCAACCTCGAGCCTTTGCCCGCCAAAAAGGATGATCTTGAACAGGATCAGCAGGACGTCCGGGCGTTGGTAGAAGCCTTCGGGAAAACGCTCCAGAAGGTCTCCCTCTCGGCCCCTAAAGATGTGGTGGGCACAAGCATTGAAGAAAATTACAGCGGTTATGTGACGCCTGAGCTGCTGCAAAAATGGCAGGCTGATCCGCAAAGCGCACCCGGACACGTGGTTTCCAGCCCATGGCCCGACCGCATCGATATACTGAGAATGGAAATAGTCGATAAAAACCAATACACAGTATACGGGGAGATTATCGAGATTACAAGCGTTGAACTTGTAAACGGCGGAGCTGCAGCCAAGCGTCCGG
>JAAYXD010000070.1 GCA_012516065.1 Clostridiaceae bacterium | reverse complement strand
TATTCGAGAAAGAACAATACAATCTACCCACTAATAGTCCAACACAGATACTAATTAGATCTTATGGCCGGTTAAGGAGTTTGGTTGGATAACAACAGGAGGTTGTCAAGCAAAAACTCCACAACAATTTGACACCGTCCCTCGGCGCCGATATTGTTGACAATATGTTTTTCAAGGTGCTATCATTAATGTACGTGATATAAATTCCAGATATATGCAGTGATAAGTCTGAATCGCAAATATGTGTGCTTATATTTTCTTCTATGTTGTTACCAATCCTTCCGATGCATTCCATGATGAGCACAGGCGTTGATGAGAAGGGAAGAACCAGTATGTTTAAGGTTTTTCTTGTCGAGGATGAAACAGTGGTTCGCGAAGGCATACGTAAAAACGTTCTGTGGGAACAGTACGGTTTTCATTATGCCGGCGACGCTTCGGACGGTGAACTCGCGCTGCCGATGATTCGCGAAATACAACCCGATCTTCTTATCACCGATATCAAAATGCCGTTTATGGACGGACTGTCGTTAATTAAAATAGTTCGTAAAGAGCTTCCCAGGACGAAAATTGTCATAATCAGCGGTTATGACGATTTTTCATATGCGCAGCAGGCTATTCACCTGGGCGTGGAGCAGTATCTGCTTAAGCCGATCATTAAGGAAAAACTCGTGGAAATGCTCAATGAAATGCGGGAGAAAATGCAGGAAGAGCGTTATCAGCAGCAGTACATAGAAAATTTTAAACGGGAAGCCCAGGAATATGAGAATTTTTCAAGAAGAAGATTTTTTGAGCAGATTGTTACCGGCGGCCTGAGTGTCCCGGAAATCTGTGAAACTGCAAAGAATTTGAATATTGATATAATCGCTCCGTTCTATAATATTGTTCTTTTTTCTCTTAGCAGCGCCGAATACGATGGCAGTGTACCTGAAAGCTATACCGAAAATCTCGCTGCGGTACAGAATAATGTTACGAAGTATTTCGTCGATCATCCCGAGCTTATTTTTTTCAGGTGGAATATAACAACATATGCTGTTTTGGTGAAAGGGCCGGAAAGCGATATCGGGCGCAACACGGCCAATTGCATTGAAAATATTAAAAACCGCTGCGCGATGGCAGGTCACGATGTAAGCTGGTATATCGCATGCGGTACTCCCGTATCAAGGCTCGGTGCCATTCCAAACTGTTTTGATGAGGCCAGCCGTATATTGTCTTACCGATATTTATGCCCGGATGAGCATATTCTTTCGGAAGCAAGCATAATGAAACTTACGGAAAACAGCCGCTCACGACTGGACGCGGGCAGCAAGGAAATTGATCCGGAACATATCAGGAAGTTCTTAAGCAGCGGAACCGAAAAAGAAACCGATAACTTCATAGATCAGATACTTCATAACATCGGTGAGGAATTTGCTTCACTGCCGATATTCTGCAGGTACTTCACAATGGCTGTTTTCTTTGCGGCTGTAAAATATCTGGATTCGATAGGCTGCAGCTTTGACAGCTTATGGTTACCCGAATACCGGCCTGATGACAGCGTATCAACAATTGACGAAGCAAGGCGGTACGTACTTCGGGTAATTAAGCGGACAATCGAGATGCGCGACCTTGAAAGCATAAAACAGCAGCGCGATATTTTAAGGCACGCTATCGGTTTCATTGACAGGAATTTTGCGGATGCGTCCATTTCACTTGACAGGGTCGCGAAAGAAGTGAATATAAGCCCGAACTACCTGTCGGCGATATTCAGCCAGGAAGTCGGGCAAACCCTGATAGAATATCTCACCGTGAAACGAATCAATGAAGCAAAACGCTTGCTTCGTCATACGGACAAGCTGCTGTCCGAAATTGCGTCGGAAGTCGGATATAAGGATTCGCGCTACTTCAGTTTTGTGTTTAAAAAAATTACGGGCTGCACACCGAGCGAATATCGAAAAGGAGCAAAACAGTGAGCATTGTATACCGTCATAAAGATGAAAAAATAAAAATGCAAGGCAGGCTCTGGAATATGCTTCTGTTGGTATCGCTGCCGCTGATGATTGTCATTATTGTGCTTGCGTCGGTCGGTATTGTGTATGCATTCCGGTATAACGCAATACTTAGTAATGTCACAACGGCCTCGGAGTTCAATCAGAATTTCAAAGATGATGTGGATTTGAAAATGTACTTTTATGTGATTGACAGCCAGGATTCGGAAGGCTTGCCGATCAAAGAAGTGCAGTCTGCGAAGGAGATTGCGCAGAAGCTGTACCATTCCACGACTCAAAAAAACAGTATCCGTGCAATCAGCAGCGTGCTGAACCTGTGCAGCAATCTTGAGCAAAAGATGCAGAGAATCGCCGAAACAAAAGAATACGACTCGCGCGTCGACCAGTTGGAGAAAGATATCTATATTACGACCGATTTGATCCAGAGCTACATGTACACTTACCTGTATTACGAAGCGGCGCACCTGAACAGTCTGCAGTCGGATATGGTCGCGAATATGATTGTCCTGATGGTTATCGCGATATTCTTTTCAATCGTGCTGCTATGTTTGCTCCTGGCAAGTTCTAAAAAATTAAGCCGCAAGATTGTTGATCCGATAGACATGATCTGCGAGCGACTGGAAGCGATCGGTAAGGGGAGTTTGGCAGTTCGTGAGCCTATCCAGGCAGACGTCGAGGAAATACAGATACTTTCCAACGGCATTGAGGATATGGTGGAGCGGCTTATAAAACTTATTGAAAAAAATGCCGAGCAGGAAAAGCAGCGCAGACGCACCGAATTCGCGTTGATGCAGGCGCAGATTAATCCGCATTTCCTTTATAATACCTTGGACACCCTTGTATGGCTTATTGAGTCCGGGGAAATCAGCGAAGCGGTAAAAATGGTCGCAAGCCTGTCAAACTATTTCCGCTTATCGTTAAGCCGCGGGAAAAATGTAATTACTATTGAAGAGGAAGAGCAGCACATCCGCAGCTATCTTGAAATCCAGCAGATGCGCTACCGTGATTTAATGGATTACGAAATAAACATCCCGGAAGAGCTGAAAAAGTATATCCTGCCGAAGCTTACACTTCAGCCGGTCGTGGAAAACGCGTTATATCACGGCATAAAAAATACGCGGCGGAAAGGTTTTATCCGTCTGACCGGCAGAATCGAGAACGAACGTATTATTCTCGAAGTAATTGATGACGGGCTTGGCATGTCCGACGAACGCCTTGAAGAGGTCCGGGCTTCCCTCACCGATAACAAGAGGGAAGGCTTTGGATTGAGAACGGTGCACCAGAGGATACAGATACTGTTCGGCGCGGAATACGGCTTATCACTGGAAAGCAAACCGGATGCCGGAACAAAGGTTATTGTTACCATTCCGATGAAGACAAGCGACAAGGAGATGTCAATATGAGAAAGCTTTTTGCTGCGTTTTTATGCATTATCATGTTGTTCCTGGGCGGCTGCACTAAAGAGGAGCAGTCCGTGTCGGGAACTCCCGAAGATAATTTGATTGTGGTTGGGTTTTCGCAGGTAGGGGCCGAGTCGGAGTGGCGCGTGGCCAACACCGAGAGCATGAAGTCCGCACTGTCCGAAGAAAACGGATACATGCTGATTTTTGATAATGCAAGACAGGAGCAGGAAAACCAGATCCGGGCTATCCGGATGTTTATACAGCAGGGTGTGGACTATATCGTATTTTCTCCGAATGTTGAGACCGGATGGAATTCCATTCTGCTCGAAGCTAAGGAAGCCGATATACCGGTCATCGTGATCGACAGGTATATAGAACAACAGGATAGGGATTTGTTCACGGCTTTTATCGGTGCTGATTTTTATAAGGAAGGCGAGATAGCGGCTAACTGGCTTGCGGACTTTCTTAAAAAGCGGGGCAGAAGTGAAGAACCGATAAGAATAGTCCATATTCAGGGTACGATAGGTTCCTCCGCGCAGATAGGCAGGACTGCCGCTCTTGAGGAAGCGGTCAGGCGGCATCCGAACTGGGAAATCGTGGCGCAGGAGTGCGGGGATTTTACGAGAGCCAAGTCATATGAAGTCATGAGCTCTATTTTAAAGCAGACAAAAGATATAGACGTTGTTTACTGTGAAAACGACGGTGAGGCGCTCGGTGCGATCGATGCGATGGAGGAAGCGGGACTGCAGTGCGACCCTTACAGCGGCGTAATTGTAATATCGTTTGACGCAACGAGGCTTGGGCTTGAGTATACTTTAGCGAGGAAAATAGCATTGAATGTGGAATGCAATCCGCTGCAGGGGCCGTATGTGGATGAAACTATAAAGAAGCTCGAGCGCGGAGAACCGATAGAGCGGATTAGATACATAGATGAGACTTATTTTGACTTTACGAGTATCACCCGGGAAATAATCGACAGCAGGAAATACTGAGGTTGGTTTTTTTACTGTAAATGTTTGAAATATTACGAAACACTGATAAAGATAACTGGAATAAGATAGAAAATAAGGAATACAAAAGAATATTAAGAAGTTAATTGTTAGTTTTTTAAATGAATTTGTTTAAAATTTTATGCACTTCATACGGAAAACTTGTTTTTTTTATCCAATAGTTATACGATCTGCACAAAAGAAAAAAGAAAGGGGAAAGAAAAATGAAAAAATTTCTAGCTTTAATCCTGGTCGCCGTGTTAGCACTGGGACTGGCAGCATGCACGGCAGCACCTTCAACTCCGGCGCAAACACCATCCGATACAACATCGAAAACACCTGCGGACACTTCCGGTGGTCTCATCAAAGTCGGCATAGTTAACAACCCGCCTTCCGAGTCCGGATACCGCGCCGCAAACGTGGCAGACTTTGAAAGGGTATTCAACGAAGCAAACGGATACAAAGTATCGACATTCTACAGCCTGAAGAATGATGAGCAGCTGAATGCGGCACAGCAGTTCATCACCGACGGCGTGGACTACCTCCTCATCTCGGCGGCTGCAACGGACGGGTGGACGAATGTTCTTCAAAACGCAAAGAATGCGGGCGTTAAAGTATTCCTTTTTGACCGCATGATGAACGTTGATCAAAGCCTGTTTGAAGCTGCTGTCATATCTGACATGAAAGCGCAGGGCAAGATGGCTGTCCAGTGGCTGTTGGATCAGAAACTTCCTGAATATAATGTTGTACATATTCAGGGCGCAATGGGCAGCGATGCTCAGATCGGACGTACGGAACCTTTGAACGAGCAATTTGAGAAAGGCACGATGAAATGCGTCGTTCAGCAGACCGCTACATGGGACGAAGCTACTGCAAAGCAGATTGTGGAATCAGTTATAAATTCGGGAGAAAAGTTTAACGTTATATACGCTGAAAACGACGGTATGGCCAGGGGTGCGGTTGCGGCGCTCGATGAAGCCGGTATCACGCACGGTAAAAACGGAGACGTCGTAATTATAGGCTTTGACTTCAATAAGTGGGCTCTCAGGGAAGTGCTCGCTGGCAACTGGAACCTGGACGTACAGTGCAGCCCGTTCCAGGCTGAAAGGATTCACCAGATGATACAGGATCTTGAAGCCGGAAAGACGCTTTCTGAAAAGATCGTTATCAACGAAGAAAGATACTTTGATGCGGCGACTATTACGGAAGCAGACATAGACAAATACGGTATCGGCGATTAATAACAGATATTGCTTCACCTGTAAATAAAAAGATATAATAAGTTTGTGCGATGCCAAGTATGCGGTGATATCCGCATACTTGCATCGCTGTTTATTAAAAACTTCCAATACCTTTAAGGATGGTCACGATGATGCAGAACGACATCGTTTTATCAATAAGAAATATATGCAAATCTTTCCCGGGTGTTCGCGCTTTGCAGAATGTGGATTTTACGCTCAGAAAAGGAGAGATTCATGCTCTGATGGGCGAAAACGGAGCAGGAAAGTCCACATTGATCAAGGTTTTGACAGGAGTATACCCGAAGGATTCAGGTCAGATATTTTTGGATATAAACGGCGGATTAAAAGAGATTAATGTAAAATCGCCTCACGAGGCT
Source organism: Clostridiaceae bacterium (assembly GCA_012516065.1). Taxonomy (GTDB): domain Bacteria; phylum Bacillota; class Clostridia; order DSM-8532; family DSM-8532; genus DTU069. Next base: position 54,225 of record JAAYXD010000070.1, on the reverse strand, counting down.
CAAAGTCTGGGCATAAGCACGGTTTACCAGGAGATAACGCTCTGTCCCAACCTTACGGTTGCAGAGAATATGTTCATAGGGCGAGGCAATTACCGCTTCGTAAGCTGGCGCTCAATGAAAAAGAAGACGGCAGAGATACTTAAAAAACTGAATATCCCTGCAAGGGCCGCTCAGCAGCTTGGCACCTGTTCGATAGCCGTACAGCAGATGGTGGCCATTGCCCGTGCCGTAGATATGGAATGTAAAGTGCTTATCTTCGACGAGCCTACTTCCTCGCTCGATGAACAGGAGGTTGAGAAACTTTTCTCGCTGATGCGCGAACTGAAGTCGCGCGGCGTAAGCATAATTTTTATTACACACTTTCTTGACCAGATGTATGAGATAAGCGACAGGGTAACCGTCCTGCGCAACGGTGAACTGGTAGGGGAGTATGAAGTAAAGGATTTGCCTCGCGTACAGCTTATTTCAAAAATGATGGGCAAAGACCTTGATGATGTTTCAACGCTGCAGAAGCGAAAACTGCCCGATGAAAAAACGGATGTCCTGCCGGTTTACGAGGCCGTTGGATTATCAAGCACAAGCTGTCCGAATGCGTTTGATTTTAAAATCTCAAAAGGAGAAGTTAACGGGTTTACCGGGCTGCTCGGCTCCGGCCGGAGCGAGAGTGTGCGTGCTATTTTTGCTGCCGATAGAATTACAGGCGGGAAAATAAAGATAAACGGAAAAGACGTTAAAATTAAAAAACCCAAAGACGCGATGAAACGTGGCATCGGATATCTGCCTGAAGACAGGAAGCGCGACGGCATTGTAGAGGATTTATCCGTGCGAGAAAATATTATACTCGCGCTGCAGGTAATGAAAGGTTTTTTCAGGCCGTTTTCAAGGGCTGAAGCCGAAGCTTTCGCGGATGAGTACATAAAATTACTTGGAATAAAAACCGCTTCAATGGATACACCGATAAAATCGCTGTCGGGCGGGAATCAGCAGAAAGCGATATTAGCGCGCTGGCTGCTTACAAATCCGCAGTATCTTATCCTTGATGAACCGACGCGAGGCATTGATGTAGGAACAAAAGTCGAAATACAAAAACTTATACTGAAGCTTGCCGAAGAAGGCGTCAGTGTTACATTCATTTCATCCGAAATAGAGGAAATGCTTCGCACCTGCTCGCGCCTTATTGTTATGCGCGATCGTAAGGCAGTCGGTGAATTGAAAGGCGATGATATGACGCAGGACAACATTATGCATATGATAGCGGGGGAGGCGGTGCAAAATGCGTGATGTTTTAAAGAAATTCGCACGGTCCCAGTTGGTTATACCGTTGTTTTCACTTCTGCTGATCGTAATTTTCAACTTGATCAGGGATGTAGAATTTTTTTCGATAAACATAGTGACAAACAACCAGGGATACCGTGTTCTTTCAGGAAATCTTATCAGCATCCTGAACGGTGCGTCAGCGGTCGCTATAATGTCAATCGGCATGACACTGATAACATCGTCGTGTAAAGGACAGGACATAAGCGTTGCGGCTGTGGCCGCAATAGCCGGCAGTGTTTTCGTCAGCGTGCTTCGTTCGAATGAAATTACCATACCGGTGATCATTCTCGCGTTTTTGTCCAGTTGTCTCGTTTCCGTTCTTTTCAGCACATTTAACGGGATACTCGTTGCCGTATTCAAAATTCAGCCGATGATAGCGACTTTGATATTGTTTTCTGCAGGGCGTTCCATTGCCTATTGGATAAACGGCGGAGCAACGCCCACTATTTCAAGCCCGCTGCTGGCCAGCATCGGAGGTTTTATTCCGGGGATACCGATACCCACTCCAATCATTATCATGGTTCTATTCCTGGTATTAATTTCACTTGTTTTAAGATTTACTACCCTTGGATTATACACACAGGTGGTCGGAATAAATGAAGGAACCGCACACTTAAACGGGATAAACCCTGTTTGGGTAAAACTGATAGCGTTTATGATATCGGGAATCTGCGTTGCTACGGCAGGCAATATTACGGTATGCAGAATAGGGCTTATCAACCATGAAACCCTGCTTTTGGACGCGGAGATGGATGTCATTTTGTCGGTCGCTATTGGCGGAACCGCTCTTAGTGGCGGAAAGTTCAATTTGTATGGTTCGGTAATAGGAGCGTACATAATTCAGGCTTTGACGGTTACGCTTTACGCGATGAAGGTTCCTTCGGCGGCGGTAAAAGCCTACAAGGCGATTGTTATTATATTAATCGTTGTAATCAGTTCGCCGCTTGTTAAAGAATTTGCAGCTAATCTTATTAATAAACTGTTTAAAAAACAGGCCGGTGCGAAAATTCCAATGAAGGCTTCTTAAAAAGCAATTGTTTATATAATCATCATTGTAGCTCAATCGCCGGTTGCCCGGGATTATCCCGTTCAATTGCGCGAAAAACCGACGGAGTAATGGGGAAGATGCTATGGAAAAAAATAATGGTTTGTTGGCAGGAATATCGAAAAAGAAACGCAGGGAGCCTATATCCAACACCAACCTGCTTATGACGATTACGGTGTGCACTTTCTTCGGTATGTATTTGATTGCAATGATAGTCTGGCGCGGCGGATTTTTAAACCCGCAGCAGTTTCTCGATCTTTTCAATAACAATGCGTACCTGCTTATAATTGCGTGCGGGCTTACAATGGTTATGATATCGGGAGGAATAGATATTTCAGGCGGCGGTATAACCGCCCTTGTAACTATGGTCTGCGTTGTTTATCTTGATGATCACGGCGGCACCGTATTAGGTTCGCTGCTTATAGCGATAGGCATAGGATTAGCATTCGGGCTCGTTCATGCGGTATTGGTATCATATTTGGAAATACAGCCCTTTATTGTTACTTTGGCAGGCATGTTTTTTGCAAGAGGTATGATAACGATAGTCAGCATTGCTCCGCGCACGGCCGCCAATGAGGAGTTTCTCAGGCTAAAACAGGCACGGATTACACTGCCTGGCATAGGTTATTACGGAAAGACAGGCAATTTCATTCCCGCCCAGATTGAGCCCGGAGTAATAGCAGCTATATCAATAGTGGTAATTATAGCGGTGATTCTGAAATGGACACGGTTCGGCCGCAATCTTTACGCTGTAGGCGGAAACAGTCACAGTGCGTTAACGCTCGGCATTAACGTCAGGCGCACAAAATTCATTGCTTACGTGTTAGCCGGATTATTGTCCGGAATCAGCGGCTACGTTTATCTTCTGCATACGGGCGCAGGGGATGCCGCCAATGCCGCGCAGGCGGAAATGCAGGCAATCGCGTCGAACATTATAGGCGGAACATTATTGACGGGCGGGGTTGGAAATGTAATTGGCACGCTTTTCGGAATGCTTTCTTTAAAAACCATTACGAATATTGTTATCGCTTCGGGTCTTACTAAGCCGTATTATCAAAGCATTACAACGGGTCTTATGCTGTGCTTCTTTATTCTGCTTCAAAGCGTGATTCTGGCCATTCGTGAAAAAGGCAGCTTCAGACTTCTGCTGCCGGAATGGATGAGGTTCGGGAGGCGTAATAATGAATAGCGTTTTTCGGAAGGCGAAAGAATTCATATACAGGAATGCAAGGCCGTTGGATCTTGCGCGGTGGCAGTATCATTTTGAGAACGGGAGCAGGGAAGAGGTCTTAAACGCGTTGTCCTGTTATCAGAATAACGATGGAGGTTTCGGGCATGCCCTTGAACCTGATGCATGGAATCCGAATTCTTCACCTATCCAAACCTGGTGCGCAACCGAAATTCTTCGTGAAATTGACTTTACTGACAATTTACATCCGATAATCAGGGGAATTTTAAACTATCTCGAAAGCGGCAAAGATTTTAACGGGTATTTTTGGTACGACATTGTAAAGACAAATGACGATTATCCGCATGCGCCGTGGTGGGATACGGAAATGGGCAGAAATGCCCATGATGACTACAATCCTACGGCCTGCCTGGCGGGTTTTATAATTAAATACGCGAATAAAGGCAGCAAGCTGTATGAACTGGGATGCCGTTTGGCAAGAGAAGCCGTAAATACTTATATGAATCAGAGACTTCTCGGAAATATGGCAACAGTGCTGTGCTATATCCGCCTTATGCAGTATGTTGAGGAAGCGGGTATTACCGGTATTTTTGACATTAATGCTTTGAAAGCCAAACTGATAAAGCAGGTTGAATACAGTATTACATGGAATACCGCCGAATGGGAAACATCATACATTTGCAAGCCTTCACAATTCATCAGCGGCAAAGAAAGCATATTTTATGCTGATAATAAGGAAATTGCCGACTATGAATGCGAATTTATAATTAAAACCCAGCTTGAAGACGGCTCATGGAATATAACATGGAAATGGGCCGACTATCCGGATGAATGGGCGGTAAGCAAAAACTGGTGGAAATCGGATGTCGTAATTAAAAATCTCCTTTATTTAAGAGGTTTTAATAAAATATAAGCTTCATCCTCTATTTTATTTCTAAGGTATTTTATTTTGTGAGAACAATGCAAATTGTTTCTCCCGTATCGGAATATTCCTTTCCGGCAACATCGCCGTAAAGCTCATATGAACCGAACCCTGCCGGTTTGATTTCCGATACCAGTTTTTCCGTCGTGAAAAAATGATCCCATATGTTATAACAATTTACCGTATCTTCTGTTATAACAATTGTCTGTCTTAATTCCGTTTCATCTTCATCATCATATTGATAGACGGATTCGAGGCAAATATGCGGCTTTTCGCTCCAAAATCCGCCGTTATCGAAGTAATGCCATGAACGGCTTTCGTCATTTCTCTTAACAGGAGTAAACACATCAAATATGAACTTACCGCCCAGCTTTAATGCCTCATACACCTTTTTCAGCAGGGTAATCCTGTCTGTGATTGACAACGCCCCGTAATCGCAGTAAATCAGTGTTATAACATCAAACCGTTCCTTATAGTCGATTTTCAGGTAGTTCATATAATGATACTCGATATTGATTTTACTGCGCAATGATTGTTTTTTTGCGTAATCAATTGATCGCTTTGAAAAGTCAATTCCTGTCACCGAATAGCCCGCTTTATGGAAACGTTCCGCGTAAATGCCCGGTCCGCAGCCTAAATCAAGCAAATTTTTAAATTGCGCGGGCGGAGCGATTGCAGCTATCCAGCTTACCGATTTATCGACAAAATCGAGTTTCCGCGTTGCTGCATCCCATTCCGGGTTGAGGTGCGCTTCAAGCAATCCTTTTGATATATGCTCGTCATCCCAGAATATACCTGTACTTTGGGCATAGAGCTGCGGCTTTTTCAAATACCTGGTTAAATTATTGAACATAATTTCCTCCGGTATTAAGGGGCTTAATGGTTGATATTGTTGTTTTTATGGCTATATTATATTATATAGAATAAAACAAGAACAGGGAAAAAGAGTGAATTTTATGTTTTTTATAGGGATCTTTGGCATACAGGACAAAGATAAATATATAGGAAACTGCAGCAATATTGAGTGTCCCTCATGCGGAAGGTTGTCCATGTATGAAATCCACAAGGTGTACAGGTATTTCCATATATTTTTCATACCGCTTTTCAGGTGGAATGTAAGGTATTTTGTAAAAACTCCATGCTGTGGCCGCCTTTATGAGCTGGATCCGTTTGTCGGCAGGGAATTTGAGAAAAATCCGGGCACTGAAATCAACAGGGAAAATCTGCGCCAGGTAAACTTGCCTTTCAGGTATTGCGTAAATTGTAAAACCGAAGTCCCTGCAGAATTCAGCTATTGTCCCTACTGCGGCGGAAAATTGTAAAATTTCTTCCTCAATAATAGCCTTGTTCATCATCCCGAGTTTATGTTCTGTTCTTATCTCAATTATCCTTTCATTTATTAGTTTAATCAAATATGTTTTTATACGATAAATAAAGAAAATTTATTTCAAAGATGGAATAAGTTGTGACGATAATAATAGTAAAAGGATTTATATGGAACGGATAACGGATTTATGACCCTGCAATATTAAATTATACCGGAAAGAGAGGATTTCGATAAGGCATAGAAGAAGAAATTTATAATGATAAAAGGATTATCGATGGTGGTAAATTACGATAGTAGCGCGCAATATAAGAGAGAGATGTGGTTATTGTGAAATACGACGGAAGGGTAATGCGCAACAGGGAACAACTTTCTCCGGGGGGCTTACTGAAAAAACATATTGTCGTATATTCAGTTGTTCTGGCAATAATCATGTTTACGACTGCATCAATGTCCTGCTTTGCCGCTGAAAGCAGCATTGACTGGACAGAGGATGAACTTGCCTTTATGAAAAGGCATCCGGTGATTCGTCTTGGAGTTGACCCTGCATTTGTGCCGTTTGAGTTCATTGACGAGCATGGTGAATATAAGGGAATCGCAGCAGACTATCTTGACTTGATTAGAGAAATAACCGGTTTGCAGTTTGAAGTGGTTGAAAAAGGCTTACCCTGGCCTGAAGTCTATGATATGGCGCTTAATGGAGATATTGACGCGCTGCCCGCAATTGGAAAAACAACCGAAAGGGAAAAGCACTTCCTGTTTTCCGAACCTTATTACCACTATAAAAGAGTAATTGTTACGCGTGATGACGATATCGAGATATCGGGAATTGAAGATCTGAAAGGGTTTGCTGTAGCTGTGCAGCGACACAGTTCTCATCACAGCTATTTGCTGTCTTATCCGAATGTGAACCTGAGCCTGTATGATTCCACCGAAGCGGCGCTGGCCGCCGTAGCAACCGGCAACGAGAAAGTTTTTGTCGGAAACCTCGCGACAACAAACTACATCGTGCGTTCACACGGTATCACAAATCTCAGGATTGTGGCTTTTGAGGCTGAAAAACAGCATGCCATATGTTTTGCTGTCCGGAAAGACTGGCCTGAACTCGTAAGCATCATTAATAAGGCAATCCATTCAATCCCCGAAGGCGAAAAGCTTGCCATCAACAATAAGTGGATCGACCTTGAAACCGACATAGATTACAGGCCAATTTCCCGTATTTTATATATTGTCGGTTCATTAATCTTTGTTGTTTTATTCGTATCTTTTTTCTGGATTGCCCGGCTCAGGAAAGAAATCCGGCATAGAAAACAAATACAGCTTGATTTGGAAAAAGCAAAACTGGAAGCCGATAAAGCAAATGAATTCAAATCACATTTCCTGGCAAGAATGTCTCATGAGATTAGAACTCCGCTGAATGCCATAACAGGAATGGCATACCTGCTGAAAAAGACCGAATTGTCGTTAACGCAGAACATGTATGTCGACCGGGTAATGCAGGCGGCAAACAACATGCTGAGTATTATAAACGATATCCTTGATTTTTCAAGAATCGAAGCCGGCAAAGTCGAACTCGACAACGTCTCTTTCAGCATGGACCAGGTAATTCAGAATGTGGTTAATATTATTTCATACAAAATAGAGGAACAGGGAATCGGTTTCAGGCTGACGAAAGACCCTCTTGTTCCGAATTGGTTTTTCGGCGATCCTAAACGGATCGAACAGATACTGCTGAATGTTCTGAACAATGCCGCTAAATTCACAAGCGCCGGCGAAGTGTCGCTCGATATCCGTTTAGTGGCAAAGGAAAATGACCAATACCATATTTCGTTCACCGTTAAGGATACCGGAATGGGTATGTCGGAAGAACAGGTTAAAAAGCTGTTCATACCTTTCGAGCAGGGTGACAGCAGCATAAACCGCCGTTTCGGCGGCTCCGGACTTGGCTTGTCCATTGTTAAGCACCTTATGGACATAATGGGCGGGGAAATAAGAGTTTACAGCACACCGGGGGAAGGCTCGACCTTTATCCTTATGCTTACACTGAATGTCGATAACGAGAAGGAAGCTGTATATAAAAAGACCCTGTCGGTTAACCACTTAAAAGATATCAGAGCCCTTGTCCTGGAAAAATCAGGTTCGAATATAAACATGATTGACAGCTATCTGGCAAGCTGTGGAATTCAATGCGAGCTTACCACATCGGAAACCAGCGCGATGAGCATGCTTGAAGCTGCGAACAGTAATTTCGCGAAGCCGTTCGATCTGTTTATTATTGATTACGATACCCCGGAAGAGGGCGGTTTCAACTTTGTTGACAGGATACGCGGCAATGAAAAAATTGTTAAATTTCCAAAAATTATCATGTTATTGCCTATGATGAGAGAGGATTTGTTTGACATGCTTAATGAGCACGGAATCGATATGGGGATTGAAAAGCCGATAATACCTTCCATACTGCTGAACGGGATTAACGATATTTTCAATCTGAAAGTGGTATCCGGTTCACGGCCTTCGGACGATGAACCCGAGCCGGTTAAACTTGACAGGCCGTATTGCATACTGCTCGCGGAGGACAATAAGACGAACCAGTTAATTGCAAAGACGCTGATGGAGCAGGCGGGTTTCGAATCAATAATCGCCAGCGACGGGAAGGAAGCAGTGGAGCTGTACCAGGAGCACAAGGACAGAATTGATTTGATATTGATGGATTTGCATATGCCTGTCATGAATGGCTATGAAGCCGCGGAGAAAATCCGCGGTATGTCTTCCGGCGTCCCAATCGTGGCAATGACGGCGGATGTCATTATCGGTGTCCGGGAAAAATGCAGGCAAAGCGGAATATACCATTATATCAGCAAGCCTTTTAATCCTGATCAGTTTATTCACATCATCAAAGAAATCATCATTAAAAATGAGCCCGGCATCGATAAGGATACGGTTATTCTCGACCGGCAATTGGGTATAAAAAATATGGGCGGCAATGCGGAGTTATACGAAAAGGTATTGGAGGAATACCGTAACGAGAACAGGAACACATTGGACAGGCTTGAACGGGCTATTCGCGAAAAAAGATATGATGATGCGGCACAAATAGTGCATAAAATAAAGAGCAGTTCCGGAAGTATCGGTGCAAAATTGCTGCAGGATATGGCTGTGTCGTTACAGGAAGCGCTTAATCAGCAGAAGGAAGATGAAATAAAGGTTTTGCTGAACAGTTTTTCAAAACTACTGAGAAAACTGCTTGAGGAACTGGAGTAATTTCGGAGGAAATCGGAAGTTAGCTGAGGCTGAAGGAAGGGATGATTCAATGCCAATTAAGATTTTATTAGTTGACGACTCGGCATCCGACAGATTAATCATTAAAAACTTGTTAAGCGAATATGAAGTATTGACTGCTTGCGATGGCCTGGAAGCCATGCGCATACTTAATGAACATGAAGGGATTAACTTACTGATTCTCGATCTTAATATGCCTAATATGAACGGGTTTGAGGTTCTTGAAGCGATAAAAAAAGATGAACGTTTCAGTAAGCTGCGCACGATTATATTAACTGTTTATGATGAACTCGATAATGAAATCAGAGGCTTAAAACTTGGCGCAGTAGATTACATCCGCAAACCGATCCAGATGGATTCATTAAAAGCAAGGATTGATGTCCATATCAGGCTGCTGCGCGCCGAATATGCACTGCAGCAGCAGCTTGAAGAAAAGACTTTCACCTTTGATTTGATATTCAACCAGGCTCCTATCGGAATTGCAATTGTATATGGTTCGGCACACTCCGACAAGCCTGTTGTAATAGTGAATCCGTTATTTGAGAAAATCGTTGGCATGACAAGAGAGGAACTGATGCAGGTAGGTTGGGATAAGATAACGCATCCCGACGACCTTGAGGAAGATCTGAAGAATTTTAAAAGGCTCCAATCAGGCGAAATCAATATGTATTCAATGGACAAGCGTTATATCAAACCGGACGGTTCAATCGTTTGGGTACATATGATTGTTGCTCCGCTGAATTTTCTTGATGACCGGCACTTCAACCATATCTGTCTTGTTCAGGATATCACCGAGCGCAAAGTGGTTAAAGAGGCGCTGCACGAGAGTGAACGCAGCAAATCCGTTTTCCTTTCCCATTTACCGGGGCTAGCATACAGGTGCAATTACGATCGCGAATGGACAATGCAGTATGTTTCGAACGGCTGCTATAATCTGACGGGCTATCCGCCGGAGTCCCTGCTGTATAACAGGGATTTGTCCTATAATGATATCATTTCGCCCGAATACCGTGAAACTCTGTGGGAGAAGTGGAAGCATATTCTTGCGGAAAAGAAGCCTTTTAAACATGAGTATGAGATTATTACCGCCACGGGTGAGAAAAAGTGGGTTCTGGAAATGGGTCAGGGGGTTTATAACGAAAAAGGTGAGGTTGAAGCGCTCGAAGGAATTGTTCTTGACATATCGGACAGAAAAGCATTTGAAGATGCTTTGAAATACAGCAATGAGCACGATGTGTCGACAGGGTTGTATAACCGCGAATATCTCGTGTCACTGCTTGAAAAGGATATCAAACTAAAGAAAAATGTAAAAAAAGCGCTGATTGGCATTAACCTGAGTGCGGCACAGATTTTAACAACAAAATACGGCTTCCCGTATACGCTGAATCTTATAAAAAAGGTAGCGGAGGCTCTTAACCGGCTTTGTACCGATAACCGGCTTTTGTTCCATGTCCGTGAATACCGTTTTGTTTTCTATGTTGTTAACTATAAAGATAAAAACGAGCTTGTTGATTTTAGCAATGATATCATAAAAACTCTCGAAACCTTGTTTGTGACGGACAGGATAAGCGGCGGGATTGGAATTCTCGAAATCGGGCCGGACCAGGTTGATATTGATTTGCTGCTTAGAAGGCTCCTGATTGCGTCGGAAAGATCTATCAGTTTGGATGGAAAGAACTATGTAATCTGTTTTTATGACGAAGTGCTTGAAGCACTGGTTAACCGCGAAAGGGATATTGAGGAAGCTCTTAACCGCATAGCGGCTGATGAAAAAACTGACGATGAATTGTTTTTGCAGTTCCAGCCGATTCTCGATATAAAAACAAATAAAATCCGCGGTTTTGAAGCGCTGGCAAGGTTAAGGACGGAAAAGTTCGGACTGGTGCCGCCATTGGAATTCATACAGATTGCCGAGAAAACAAAGCTTATTCTTCCGATCGTCGAGAAAGTAATTATAAAAGCATTTCAGTTTTTAAACAGCATGAAGGAACGCGGATATGATGAAGTAGGCGTTTCAATCAACATTTCCGCTATTCAGCTGTTGAACCCCGGTTTCACGGACAGGCTGTTTGAGATAATTAACGATATGCGGATTAACCCGAGAAACGTTTGCATTGAGATTACGGAATCGATCTTTACTTCCGATTTTGATAAAGTCAACAATATTATAAAGAAACTGAAAAACGCGGGACTTCATATAGCGATTGATGACTTCGGAACAGGTTATTCTTCCCTGTCAAGAGTTAATGAATTAAGCGTCAACTGCATAAAAATTGACAAGTATTTTATCGACAGTTTATTGCACACAGACCTGAATGAAGCCATAACAAGCGATATAGTTTCGATGGCGCATAAACTCGGGCATTGTACAATTGCCGAAGGAGTCGAATGCGAGAATCAGCTTGAGTATCTGAAAAGACATGACTGCGATAAGGTACAGGGATATTTTATCAGCAGACCGCTCCTTGAAGATGACGCGATTAAGTTTTTGGAAAGACACAGCGGTGGCATCCTCTGATGCCTGTGAAGCGGGGCGAAAGTCAAATATAAATGGAATTTGTATGATTCGTAAACAAACCGCAGTTTCAGCTATACCCGAAGTCTGCTTTCTGCGGTATTTTTATGCATTTTTGATCTGTCCCGTATTCAAAAACGAAAGGAACAATTAACCTTTTCTTTATCACGCTAACGTGATATAATGGGTAAGTGATTTTTGGTTTAAGACTGTAAGTGATTTTTGGTTTAAGACTGGAGGAATTGAAAATGAAGAAATTTTTATTGCTGGTTTTGTCATTAACAATGCTTCTTGCGTGTATCGCCTGCGCTGCGGGTGACAGCGACTGGAACTATGTTAAGAAAAAAGGCAAACTTATAATCGGCTACACCGACTATGCGCCTATGAATTATACCGATGAAAACGGTAATTTTACTGGTTTTGACACAGAACTTGCAATTGCGGTCTGTAAGAAGCTTGGTGTTGAGCCCGAATTTGTCGAGATCATCTGGGATACTAAGGAAGTAGAACTGAATTCAAAAGCTATTGACTGTATCTGGAACGGATTGACGATTACTCCCGAGCGTCAGGAAATGATGGAAATTACGAAGCCTTATGTGAAAAACGCTCAGGTGGTTCTTATGAAGAAAGGCGCAGCTTATAACGGTACGGAATCGTTAATAGGAAAAACCGTAGTGGCTGAGCAGGGTTCCGCCGGCGAAGATGTGATTAATGACGATGAAAACCTGAAGCAGGCAAATTATGTTCCTAAGACATTGCAGACAGACTGCCTCCTGGAACTGAAAGCCGGGACCGCCGACGCGGCTGTATTGGACTTAACCTTGGCAAAGACTATGACCGGAAAAGGCACGAGTTATGAAGATATTGAAATTGTGGATCATTTAGCCGAAGAAAATTACGGCGTAGCTTTCCGCAAGGGTTCAGATATCTGCGAGAAAGTAAACAAGATTTTCGACGAACTTGTTAAGGACGGTACGATGGCCGCATTGGCGGAAAAGTACGGTCTTGAGCTTGCAGAATAAGCTTATCGTACATAGATAATTGAATGAGGGACAGAGGAAAAACACCTCTGTCTCGCTGTTTGTATTTTGAGGTTAGAGAGATTATGAACAATATTCCTGTGATTATTAGCCGGTTGTCGGAGAGCTTTTTACTCAATTGTAAGATCTTTGGAATAACTCTTTTGTTTTCACTGCCTTTAGGATTAGTGATTACTTTTGGTTCGATGAGCCGTTTTCGCCCTCTTCGCTGGCTCGTACGGACATTTGTCTGGGTAATCCGCGGAACGCCGCTGATGCTGCAGCTTATAGTAATTTATTTCGGACCGGGCCTGATGAACATGGCATTTTCCTGGCCGGGCGGTACGGCGGGGCGTTTTGTTGCCGCAAATGTAGCGTTTATTATTAACTATGCCTGTTATTTCTCGGAGATTTTCAGGGGCGGCATAGAGAGCATACCGCAAGGCCAATATGAAGCTGGTCAGGTCCTCGGCATGACAAAGAAACAGATCTTTTTCAAGGTAATACTGCTACAGGTAATAAAGCGTATCGTTCCTCCGGTTGGTAATGAAGTAATTACGTTGGTGAAGGATACGTCTCTTGCCCGCATCATCGCAAATAAAGAGATTATTATGATGGCTGGCGAATACAGCAATAATGGGCTTATTTGGCCTCTTTTCGCGACAGGAATCTATTTTCTTGTCTTCGTTGGAGTGCTTACGATACTGCTTGACTGGCTCGAAAAGAAACTCGGTTATTTCCGTGTATAAAGGAGTGGGGGATTCGATTGCCTATTTTGGAAGTGATAGAAATCGGAAAAAGCTTCGGAACGCTGCAGGTTTTGCAGGATATCAGTTTTTCGCTGGAAAAAGGGGAGACACTTGCGATTATAGGTTCTTCGGGAAGCGGAAAAACCACGCTGCTGCGGTGTCTTAACTTCCTTGAGCGGCCTGACAGGGGAAAAATTATCGTCAATAATGAAGTTATCTTTGACGCGGCCAATCCTGATACCCAGCGGGAAAGTGAAGTACGGAAAAAACGCCTGCATTTCGGCCTCGTTTTTCAGAATTTTAACCTGTTTCCTCAATACACGGTCCTGAAAAATGTTACATTAGCCCTCGAACTTCTGGCGAGAGAACGCCCTAACTATAAACAGGAGAAAAAAGATATCCTGAACGAAATTCAGGAACGGGCTAAAACACTTCTATCCCAGGTTGGCTTATCGGATAAACTGGAATTTTATCCGCATATGATATCGGGCGGACAGCAGCAGCGTGTGGCGATTGCCCGCGCCCTGGCCCTGGAACCGGACATTTTGTGTTTTGACGAACCCACTTCCGCGTTGGACCCCGAACTCACGGGTGAAGTTCTGAAGGTTATCAGGAATCTCGCGGAGCGCCACACTACAATGATTATTGTGACCCATGAAATGGACTTTGCCAGGGAAGTAGCGGATCGTGTTATATTTATGGACGACGGAGTGATTGTAGAGCAGGGTTCGCCCGAGGAAGTGTTCGGAAATCCAAGGGAAGAGAGAACAAAGCAGTTCCTTACCCGGTACACTAAAGTTTGAGACAAAATGCATAATTTGCAGAAATAAATACGGGCGGGGAGATCCCGCCCGTTTCGCTTTAGTTCAGCTTTTTTTATTCCAAAATGACGCTTAATTCTTAAGCATCCTAAGATATCGGAAGCTGATCATTTCCATCCGGCCGTAAGCTGCCCGATTTGACGAGCGCCCTGACAGCTTTTTACGGACCGGCCCGAAAGCTTTTTATATTCGCAAATGCCCCATATTTCAATGTCCAAAATATCAACTAACAGTATTTTCCGGACACAATAAAGAGATAATCAGACATATTTCGACAATTTTCTTGACAAACCCCTGTAGAGGAATTATAATTTAATTAGGGTAAACGTTTACCCTAATTAACCAGGTGTTTCAGAATTACAGGAAGCACCTGTAAATTACGATAAAAAACAATTCTACGTAATCAACTGCAGCGCAGACAGGAGGTAAAGTATGGCGAGTGAAGCAAATCTCAATGATGATTTCAGGTCCTGGTGGGATATCAAACGCATCTGGTCTAAAAAACCCAACGAGAAGCCTATGAGCTTGCGTGAACTCCTTAAACTTTCGGGTAACAGGTATTATGACAACGATAAACTGATAAACAGCGAATTTGGTGATGCGCTTATCAAGATGCGCCGTCCGTTTTTCCTCAGCGAGGACGAGATGTCCGAAGAGGTAGTGAATTACTGGGCTCAAAGAGGCTTGCGCAAGGAACTGCTGGATGGCCCCGAAGATTGGAATAAATGGGCGATTTTCACCCCGCTATCCGCTCTGAAGGAAGAAAATAAGGACAGGAAATACCCATTGATTTTTGCACTTCATGGGGGAGGTGCCGGACCGGACGACGGATGTACAATATTCTCAACGGAATCTGAAGGCTATGCCGAACTGGCGGCCGATCACGAGCTAATCCTTGGTGTGCTGGATAATCATTGGGACGAAGGCATTATGGCTTTTTACGATTATCTCGTAAAGAATTACCCGGTTGATACTTCAAGAGTATATCTTACAGGATTTTCCGCCGGCGGCAACAGGGCAACATGGACAAGCCTTAAGCACCCGGAACTTTTTGCAGGGATACTGGTTGGCGCCGGGCTGCCGTTCTATTTTGAATATGATGAATCCCTTGTCGAGAATGCGGCAAAATACAGAATTCCCATGATCGGAATAGGGGGTACACATGAAAAGGGTAATACGATACCGTTCAGTACGACCAATCCTGTTGACAACCCTCTTCCGGAGATTGTAGCAAGGCTGTTGGGCGCTGAAAATAAAGTCAGATGGGCAAACGCGTTTTTTAAATTGAACCATATTGAGTACTATTCACTTGAGGAAAATCTGGCTCATGTTTCAAAGACCGATGATGAGGTTGAAAAGCTTATCGGGATAAAGGTACAGCATTCCAGGATTACTTACGAAATGGGGCAAAAGCATTATTGGGCCGAATACTGTGACGACAGCGGATTGTGCCTCGTGAAATACATATATATCGATAATTTGCCTCACTGTGTGCCGCCCAACATGATGGAGTTGGGTTGGGAGTTTCTCAGCAAATTCTCAAGGGATCCGGTCAGCAAAAAACTTATATATAATGACAATTTAACTGTGGGGGGCTAATATTTTGAAAAAGTATATTATAAAGCGTCTTTTATGGATGATAGTTGTCTTGCTGGGCGTGTTGTTCATAGTATTTGTCCTTCTGGAATTTACACCGGGCGATCCGGCAAGACAAATTCTTGGTGTGTACGCCGATGAAGAGGAAGTTGCGGCAAAAAGGCTGGAGTTAAGACTGGATGACCCGTTTCTTGTGCGCTTCGGCAGATATGTGTATAACCTCGTTTTCCGTTTTGATCTTGGAATATCATATCGTACTAAACTTCCTGTCATGCAGGAAATAGCAACGAGATTCCCGATAACAATAGCGATTGGCGTGCTGGGTCTTGTAGTAAGCGTTGCCATCGGATTGGTGGCAGGTATAATTTCAGCCGTTAAACAGTACTCATGGCTTGACAAGATTTGTAATGTTTTTGCAGTGATTTTCCATGCGATGCCGAATTTTTGGCTTGCGCTTGAACTGAGCCTGATATTTGCGCTGTACTTAAAATGGCTGCCTCCTACGGGTTACAAAGGATTAAAGTACCTGATATTACCGGTAGCGGCGCTTGGCTTGAACGGTTCCACGGCAATTTTCCGCCAGGTCAGATCATCAATGCTCGATGTTATAAGGGAAGATTACATCCGGACAGCAAGAGCAAAAGGTCAATCAGAAATCAAGATAATACTGAAACATGAACTTCGGAATGCGCTTATGCCGGTGGTAACCATGATAGGAAACAGCCTCGGTGCGATTATAGCAGGTTCGGTAGTAGTTGAGAGTATTTTTTCAATCCCCGGGTTAGGGAACTATATGCTGCAAGCGATAAACAGACGCGACTATCCCGTTATCCAGGGCAGCGTGTTTGTTCTGGCTTTTATGATTTGCATCTTTAATTTGCTGACTGATATTGTCTATTCATTCCTTGACCCTCAGTTACAGTCACAATATCAAAGCAATGTTAAAAGCAAAAAAAGGGGGGTTAAGGCCTGATGAACGCATCAAAATCCGGCAGAAAAAGTCAATTCAAGCTGTTTTTTCGCAGATTTTGCCGTAACAAGCTTGCGGTTTTCGGATTGATATTTATTGTATTTATCATTCTTGTTGCATTGTTTGCGCCATTTATAGCGCCTTACGGATATGATGATCAGAATGTTTCGATACGATTGACGAAGCCGAACAGTGAACACTGGTTCGGAACCGACGATTTGGGCAGAGATGTGTTCAGCCGCATGATATACGGCGCCCGCGTATCGCTCAGTGTCGGTATAAGCACTACGGCCATATCGATGTTTACGGCTCTGATCATAGGAATGATTTCAGGTTACTACGGAGGCAGGACGGATAATATAATCATGCGTATTGTCGATGTGTTCCTTGCTATTCCAAGCATCCTGCTTTCAATTGCCATTGCCGCGACTCTCGGAGGCGGAATAGTAAGTATGCTGATTGCTCTGTCAATGGGCGCCATACCCGGAGTTTCGAGGCTTATAAGGGCGCAGGTCATGGCGGAGTGTCATAAGGAATATGTTGAAGCTGCGAAGGTTACAAGAGCGAGCGACTTCAGGATTATGTTCAAATATATTTTCCCAAATATACTATCGGTTTTCATCGTTACTTTTACAATGGGTGTTGCAGGCGGTATTTTAAACGCTTCAATGCTCAGCTTTATCGGGCTTGGCGCCCAGCCGCCGATACCGGAATGGGGCGCGATGCTTTCCGAGGGCAGGGCATACATCAGAGATTATCCTTATCTCGTCACATATCCCGGAATAATGATATCGATAACCGTTTTTGCAATAAATATGTTCGGCGATGGGCTTCGTGACGCATTCGATCCGAAATTGAAGGGAAGGTAAATCAGTGAGTGAAGTAATTCTTTCGGTTAAAAACTTGTCCGTAGAGTACCGCGTAGAAGAGGGAATCGTCAAAGCCGTAAACGATGTGAGCTTTGATGTAAAGTCCGGAGAAACGCTTGGTTTGGTCGGGGAAACGGGTGCCGGAAAAACAACGATAGCTCTCAGTATTATGGGTTTGCTTCCTGTCCCGCCGGCCGTTGTAACACAGGGCGAAATACTGTTTGAAGGCGAGAATATTCTCGCGGCGAATGAAAAGTATTTGCGTACGCTGCGCGGGAACAAGATATCAATGATCTTTCAGGACCCCATGTCTGCACTTAATCCGAGTACCTATGTCGGGGATCAGATAAGTGAGGTTATAATGCTTCACAATAAAGTGTCAAAAGACAAAGCGAGGGAGATGGCCGAAGAATGCCTTGAAATGGTAGGTATCCCGAAAAACAGGTATGCCGAATACCCGCATAAATTCTCCGGAGGTATGAAGCAGCGTGTGATTATTGCAATTGCTCTTGCATGCAATCCGAACCTGTTAATTGCGGATGAGCCGACGACAGCGCTTGACGTGACAATACAGGCACAGATTCTTGAGCTGATGGAGCAGCTTAAGGAGAAAAAAGGAACTTCGAATATTTTGATAACTCATGACCTCGGCGTAATTGCAAAGATGTGTGACAGGGTGGCTGTGATATATGCCGGGGAAATTGTTGAAATGGGTACGCTCAGGCAAGTCTTTAAAAATACCGCGCACCCATATACGAAAGGGCTTTTTGATGCGCTTCCGGGCAACAGTTTATCGGGCAAGAGGCTGAAACCGATTAAAGGGTCCATGCCCGATCCTACTTCCTTACCGGAGAACTGTAAATTTGCGAACAGGTGTTTTAATAAATCGGATAAATGCGATCAGCGCATTAAGTTAGTTGATATCGGGGACGGCCATCTCGTCCGTTGTGTCTCACCTTTGTGCAGCGAGGGGGTGAAATCACATTGAGTGTAATTCTGAAAGTAGAAAACCTTAAAAAATACTTTGATGTTCAGGGCGGAAAACTGCATGCCGTGGACGGAATATCGTTCAGTATAAATGAAGGCGAGACATTCGGTATTGTTGGTGAATCGGGATGCGGAAAGTCGACGCTCGGGCGGACAATTATCCATCTTTACCAGCCGACATCGGGAAAGATAATCTTCGAGAATAAGGATATCACTTTTATTTCAAAAAAGGAGTGCCGTGAACTCCTGCGAAAAATGCAGTTCATTTTTCAGGATCCGTACTCATCACTTAATCCGAGAATGACCGTGATTGATATTATTATGGAGCCGCTCCTGATTGACGGAATGAAGCGGAAAGATGCAAGACAGCGCGCCAGTGAGCTGATGGAGATGGTGGGATTAAGCAAAATGTTTGAGACATCGTATCCCCATGAACTTGACGGCGGCCGGCGTCAAAGAATCGGAATAGCGCGCGCTCTTGCGCTTGAGCCGAAATTCATAATATGCGATGAGCCAGTGAGTGCTCTGGATGTATCGATTCAGGCCCAGATCCTGAACCTTATGCTGGAACTTCAGGAAAAATTAAAACTTACCTATATTTTCATAACGCATGACTTGTCTGTCGTTAAGCATATATCCGATCGCGTTATGGTAATGTATCTTGGTCAAACAGTTGAATTGGCAGAAACACAGGAGCTTTTCAGCAATCCGGTTCATCCGTATACAAAAGCGCTTCTTTCGGCGGTTCCAAGCATTGACATTGATGAACAGCAGAAACGCGAAATCCTGCACGGTGAAATTGCATCGCCGATAAATCCTCAGCCGGGATGCCGTTTTGCAGCGAGGTGCAAGTATTCAACAAGCAGGTGCAAAACGGATGACCCGCAGTTGGTGGAAATAAAGCCGGGACATTTTGTTTCCTGTTATAACGTCTAATCAGGTTGTTGTAAAAGGCAGCCAAAAATATACAAGGGGGAAATAGCAATCATGAAAAAAATTTTAGTAGTTTTATTGGCACTGACAATGGTCTTAGCAACCCTGGCCGGTTGCAGCGGAAATAATACGGGTTCTGCAAAACCAACCGGTCCGGCAGCGGGAAATGAGCCTGGTGGCTCCGGTACCAAAGCATCAAGCAAGGATACCCTGGTTATCAGGGTAAACTCGGATCCGACTAACTATGATCCTTACACTTCCGGTTACGGAAACTCCATTATAGTCGTGAAGAGTATTTTCGAAACACTTGTAAACAAGGATAATGAAGGGAATATCAAACCCGGACTTGCAACCGAGTGGAAGTGGGCCGAAGATGGTATGTCAATCACTTTTAAGCTCCGCGAAGGGGTATTATTCCACAATGGCGAGAAGTTTTCCGCGGCTGATGTAATCTGGTCTCTCAATACATTCAGGACACAACTGAATATAAAAGAGACAATTTTCGATTTTGCCAACATCGAGAAAATCAGTGATTACGAAATTAAAATACCTCTTCTGCAGCCTGCCGGTGATGCCCTTGCAAGGTTGTGCGATATCACATACGCGATAACGAACCAGAAAGCCATTGAAGAAGCCGGTGATCTTTACGTCTGGAAGCCTGTCGGAACAGGCCCTTACCAGTTTGTTTCATGGGTTCAGGGTGATGAGTGCAAGCTGAAAGCATTCGATAAATATTGGGATGGCAAGCCTAAAATTGAAAACCTTGTTATGCGCATAATACCCGAAGATTCACAGGCTATGATAGAGCTTGAGCTTGGCAACGTAGACGTAGTGCTCGGACCGAGCCTTACGGATGTGGAAAGAGTAAAAAATGGCAGTGTCGATGGGGTATCACTCGGCAATTATAAGGATGGCAACGTATGGAACCTGCTGTTTAACTACGAAAAAGAATGGACCTTCAATAAGAAATTAAGACAGGCCATCAGTTATGCCATTAATAAAGAAGATATTGTGAAGGGCGCTTATAACGGTTATGCAACCGTTGCCAACCAGCCGATGAGCAGTCTGTTTAAAGGTGCCTATATCGAAGAATATGATCCTAGTGTCTATTCGACCTATGATCCGGAAAAAGCAAAGCAGCTCTTAAGTGAAGCCGGTTATAAACCGGGAGAACTTAACCTCGTTATGGTTACCGATTTGGATGACACTATAATTGATATGGCCCAGCTTATCAAAAAGAATCTTTCCGATGTGGGTATTAATTTGGAAATAAGGTCTTATGACAGTGCTACGGCGGTCGGCATATTTATAGGCGGGGACGAAGATGATGTCCATATGAACATCACGCTTTCCGGAAACGGCTATCCTATTGTATACCTGAAATTCAGTGATCCGGCTTATTCTCCCAACTGGGATCACGCTGCGGATTCCGGTTTGTTTGACAAGGTATACGAATACTACAAGAAAGCGCTTGCCAGTACGGACAGGGATGAATGCTACAATTATGTTAAAGAAGGCGTAAGGATAGAAGTTGAAGAAACCCTGATGGTTCCGATAGTAGAAACCGAAACCTTCTATCTCTATGCGTCCAACCTTAAATCCCTGGGGTACATTAACGGAAGAGATTTCAACTTTAAGGATGCCTACTTTGAATAAACTGTCAATGCAGCAGCCTCGCTCCGCCAGCGGCATTTTGCCGCTGGCGGAGTGAGTGTAGTGCTATTTTTTTGCTGACGAAGGGGATAATGCTTTGAATAAGAGAAATACCATCTGGAACAGAAACTTCACAACAATATTTATAGTTAATATCTTTACTGCATTAAGCTTTCATATACTCACACCGACACTTCCCAAATATACCCTGTCGCTTGGCTTTTCATCGGATATAGCAGGCTTTGTCGTAACGATGTTTACCATCACGGCAATAATAATAAGGGTGTTCGCGGGAAGAATCCTGGATAACCGGAAAAAGAGAGGTATTCTTATTATTTCTCTTATTCTTATTTCAGCGGCTATTTTAGGTTATTCGAAATCTACTACGGTTGCCGCGCTGATAGTTTTTCGGCTGCTGCACGGCATCGGATGGGGCCTTACCACGACCGCAAACAGTACTATTGCAGCGGAAGCGCTGCCTGAAGATAAACTGGGACGCGGAATAGGAATATTCGGGATTGCATCATCGCTGGCAAGCGCCGTTGCGCCGAATTTAGGGCTTCAGATTGTTGAAGCATTCGGTTTTTTTGCCATGTTCCTGATATCCTTCGGACTGGCGGTTACGGGCAGCCTTATCAGCATTCTGATTGTTGAGAAGGATGTGCCTCTTGAGGATAAAAAGCCGGCTCTGCCTTTGTATAGTAATAGAAAGCTGTCGGATATAGGTTTTTCTTTTTTTTCAAAAAGTGCAATTTTCCCGGCCGCGCTGATGGCGTTAATTAATATAAGTTACAGTTCAATCAGCACATTTATTGCCGTATATGCTGAAAACAAGGGCATATACGGGATTGGCTACTATTTTACCGTATCGGCGGTTTTTTTGCTGATTTCACGTCCGTTGTTCGGCAGGATAAGCGATAACTTAAAAAAAGAGACAATTTTCTACCCATGCGCGGTTTTATTTGCCCTTGTTTTTGCAGTTATTTACTTTGCGAAATCGCTTAGCTGGCTGCTTATTGCTGCGGCGTTGTTCGGTATCGGCTATGGAGGACTTCAGCCGACTATCCAGGTTTGGTGCGTCAAAGCGGCAGGAGAAGGCAACACGGGGAAAGCCAACAGCACATACTATACCGCGGTCGATATTGGCCAGGGTATCGGCTCAACACTCGCAGGCGTGCTTGCAGTGCATCTTGGTTACGGATATATGTATCTGTGCATGATTGTTCCGATAATAATGATATTGGTTATGTTTACATTTTATGTATCCAAAACCGAAAAAATCGCTTAAAATTATATCAGGCACAGTAATATATTTATTTTACTCAGGATGGTGTTGTATATGGTAAAAAACAATGTATCCATCAGGGATATAGCAGAAAAATCGGGTGTTTCGGTAGCAACGGTTTCGAGGGTTATAAATAACAGGGGCAAGTATTCGAAGGAAACACGTGATCGGGTTCTGAAGGTCATCCGGGAATTCGATTACACCCCGAATATGACGGCGAAAGCTTTGCGTATAAGGCGTCAACAGGCAATAGGAGTCATACTTCCTGAAGTAACGAACGAATACTTTGCCGCTATTACGTTGAAAATCCAGGAGCAATTGTTCGATTTGGGCTATATTACGATGATATTCAACACATCCTATAATAATGAATATGCTGTAAGATACAGCGAGATGATAAAAGCTCAGAATGTAAGCGGCATTATTTGTATTTATGACAGGCAGACCGATATTAATAAATTCCCGGAAGATATTCCGATTGTATGTATTGGATATGATCCGAAAACAAAGGTGAAACGGAAGAACTTTGCGAGGGTGTATGTGGATGTGGCTCATGCAAGCTGGGTGGTTACAAATGCCCTTATAGCAAAAGGATGCAGGAAAATTTTGTACATGTCAAACTGGTTGAAGAAAGAAGAGGGTGTTTCGGGGAGATTTCTGGGATTTAAGAAGGCAATGGAGGAAAATGGCCTCGAAATTGATAAAAGGCTTCTTATCGATGTTGATACAACAGGGGCAAGCAGTGCATATGAAGCGGTAACAAGGCTGATAAAATCAGGAATCGAATTCGACGGTGTCGCATGTAACTCGGATCAGGCTGCAACCGGCGTTATATTTGCGCTTAATGCACATAACATTAACGTACCGCGGGATGTAAAGGTTATCGGTTTTGACAATACGGCGGTTTCCAAACTGTTTATGCCGGCGATATCGTCGGTGGAAGTAAGACCGGAACTGCAGTCAAAGTATGCTGTGGAATGTTTGATGGCGATGATCAACGGTGAGAAACTTGACAGGCACGAATATGTAGTATCGGCCGAGGTTATACTAAGGGGAACAACTTAGAAAAGTACATACACAACCGATTAAGGTGTATGAATAAATACGGGCGGGGAAACCCCGCCCGTTCCGTTTAGTTCATTTTTTTATTCCAGAATGGCGTTTATTTCTTCAGCATCGACGAAAGATTTCGGAAGCAGATCATTGCCATCTACCCGTAACCTGCCCGATTTGACGAGCGCCCTGACAGCTTTTAAGGACCAGTCAGAAAGCTCTTTATAATCGTAAAAGCCTGATAAATCAATGTTCGAAATATCCGCTTCCTGTATTTTCCCCGTTAAACTCTCGATATTATACAGCATTGTGTACAGCATTTCCCGGGTCATCGGGATATCCGCCCCTATCCTGTTGCCGCCGATACCGTTAATAAACCCGATTTCTTTAGCCTTTGCATAATATCCCGCATATTCGCCTGAAGCGTCTGTGAAGTTATCGGTCCAGTTATCCAGAGGCTCTACGCCGTAAGCTTTCATAATCATTACAATAGCTTCGCCGCGGGTTACCGGCTTTTTGGCCCTGAATGCCAGGATACCGATAACGGAAGTATCCTGGTAAGCGTTTCCTGTGATATCATTCCATGTGGCGATACTCTGGCGCGCGCCGTCGCTGCCGTCGTTAATCTGCACATCAATGCCGATCTGCATGTTGCTTACCGGTTTTATCGTTCTGAACGGTATTTTTACTTCAACGGTATAGTTTGTTCCCGAAACCTCTACCGCAGATTCGAATCCCTCTGCAATGCTTTCGGGATTGAAAGATGTCTCGTTATCGTAATTTACCCTGTACTGCCCGTCATCGTCTTCATAAAATGTTGTTTTCGCGTTGTTTTCATCAATGAAGACTTCAATTGAATCCTGCTCCCACGGATTAGCGCTTCCCTTATCAAGCTGTGTATCATTTACTTTAATTAAGACGTATAAATTGCTCTCGTCATAGAGAACCCTCGCCGTTCCGCTTGCGCCGTGCCATGCTGTCTGGTACCGGTTAACAGGAATCTCCGGGGCGTCGTTCCAGATTTCATCGGCTATCCCGTCGATTACCGGAGTGCCGTAAGGGGCATATGTCCTGTTTGCTTCCGGTGTTTCGGGCTTATGCTCTTCAATGAATGCCTCGGGATCAACCACGGCATAATATGCTGGTTTTGCTTTATAAGTCTTGTCAAACGGCAGAGGATTTTCGGCAGATCTCCAGCTTGTTCCGTCATCCATTCCCCAGAACGTAACGCGGGCGACACTGTCGGCATTATCACTGAGAAGCTTAAACAGTTGGGCATAGAAGTATCCCTGGGCGTCGGCCTCTTTTTCGGACAACAGGAAATTGCTCCCCGCACGGACATCAAGCTCGGATATGCTGACCTCCACGCCTAATTCAATAAATCTTTCCAGCGACAGTTTAACATTCGTCGGGTTTGTGCTTACGGAGTAATGCCCCTGCATGCCTATGCCGTCGATCAGAAGTTTTCCCGGATGGGTTTTCTGGTAGTTTTCGTTAATCTCCTTCACCATATTGTAGACTGCCCGGGCCTTGTTCTGGTTGTCAAGGTTATAGTCGTTGTAATAAAGCTTAATATCCCATTCGGGATGTTCGTCGAGCACTTCCCTTGCTGCGAGGAAAGCCTGCTCTACATAGTCTTCCCCGATAGCGTAATACCACGGGGATTTGCGAAGCGAGCCTTTCCAGTCGGACGGATTCGGCGGATTGTCGCTCATTGCTTCATTGACAACATCCCACGATATAACCCTGCCGCCGAAATGTTCGACAACTGTCTTAATATGGTTCCTCAAATTTTCAAGAGCTTCTTCCCTGCTTAGATAAACCGTATTGCCTTCGGCATCCTTTGATGTGTTCATCCAGTCCGGAGACTGCTGGTGCCAGACAAGTGTGTGCCCATGTACTTTCATTCCGGCATCAATCGCAGCGTCAACAAGCTTGTCGGCGGCGTCGAACGTAAAATTGCCTTTCGTCGGCTGGAGCTCACTTGGTTTCATCGCGTTTTCGGCTGTTACGGAATTGAAATGCATATTCAGAAGTTCGAACCTTAATCCTTCGAAGTCCTGCGGCGATATCGCGGTACCGATTAAAAACTTGTCCTTGTATACATCTTTAACAGGTTTCAGGTCTTTTTGTATTCCGTCGAGTTTTGACCCCGTAGCTTCAAAGCTGATGTCGTCTATATAGAACGAGGCTTCCGGACTGTTGGGGCTTTCAACGTATATAGTCAGATATCCGTTGCCCATATTGTTGTAACGGTACATTCCTTCCAGTTGGACCCAGCCGTCCCTCGTGCTTACGGCTTTCGATACGAGATTTACATAGCTCGCGCCCGAACCTTCCCCGATTTGAGTAGACAGCTGGAGTGTCGCATTCTCGGGCGAAATCAGCTTAACCCATACCGAAACTTTATATTCGCTGCCCTGGTCCACGTATTTTTCCACGCGTAAAGAAGGACCATGCCATGTGCTTGCTCTTCCTTCCGTCTTTAACGAGTATTTTCCGCCGTCAGTATGGTTTGCTTCATCGGTTACGGTAAGGATTTCGGTTCCTGCCCTGCCGGTAAAGCCTTCGGCGGTATTATTTTCAAAGGTTATCGGCGTAAAGGTTTCGGCAGGAGTTTTCGGCTGTTCTTCGGCATCATCGGCAGGAACAGCCTGGCCGGCCTGCTCTGTAATTATTATCTCGCCGATATAGAAAGGAACGGAAGCGCCGAGGTCGTTCGATTGGACACGCAGGCTTATGTCGCTGCCCGTATCGACGGTATATATACCCGTCAGCGTGAAAGCCTCCCCGGCTTTAATATCGACGCCTCCCCACCAGCCGTAGCTGTTGACGGTCTGAAGCCAGATTTGCGAGCCGGCCGGGACATCTGCGTCAGGATCGACATATCCTTTTACCGTAATTTTATATGTCCTCCCGTTCAGCAATCCTATGTCACTGAACCTGAAATCTGCGGCATCCCAGTTGTTTATTCTGTTTGATACATATAAAGCCGACCCGTCGTCATTCTCGTCAAATATTTTACCGGTAACATGCGTTAATTTTGCTCCTCCTGATTGTACCGCCGCACCGATTCCATTCAGAAAGCTTTCACTGTACACCGTTGTTTCCGCCTTTACAGCAGGCATGCACAAAAGTGCGAATGCCAGCATCAGTACAAGCGCCGTTGTTCTTTTAATGTTTTTAGTAATGCTCATTGAACCACCTCCATGGATTTTTTCTGGTTAAAATACCGGAATTATTTTTTACCCGAACCGTTTATCAAGAGCTCCCGCATGATTTGCCAGCGGTACCCTGAACTGAAGTGTTTCCTTGGGAGTTTTTGGATATCTTATTGTACATTATACCATACAAGCACTTGAAATTGTAAAGAGTCCGCTTTGTCATTTCCCTTTAAACTCAAATATCCGATATTTCGCTGTAGTCGAGAAGATTAATGATTTCATTCGACGCTTTCGACAGAGGAACGTCTTTGAGCCACGCGACGCCTATGCTTCTGGGGGGTATCCTCTCGATTGGTTTGATTTCATACAGCCTGCCTTTTTCTAAGTCTTCTTCAACAAAATTTTTTATAACGCACGCTATACCGAAATCATACCTTGCGAAATGCACCAGCAGATCAATGTTTCCAAGCTCAAAATCAGGAGTTACCGAAATAGAGTGGTTTAAGAAGTATTGATCGATATACAGCCTTGAGTTGCTGCTTTTTTCCAAAAGAAGAACAGGATATTTCACTATTTCGCTTAGCGGCTGCATTTTGTAATGAAGATGCTTGTATTTTTCTCCCGCTACAAAACAATCCTGAACGCTCATGACATTTTTGAAATTAAGCTGATCGTCATGGTAGGGCATGTTGATGATGCCGAAATCTATTTTTCCTGATTTGAGCAGGTTAATGATGCCCGGCGTTGTCGGGCATGTGACTTTAATTTTTATATCAGGATGCAGCGTGTTGAAAAGTTTCAGGTATGGAACAAGGTAATGCTTGCATAAAGTATCGCTTACTCCGATTCTTACTTCGCCGCTTGCAAGGTTTTTTACATCGTCGATTTTCTTTTCGGCAGTTGTTATGAAATTGAAGGCCTGTTCTATGTATTGATAAAGAATTTCACCCTCCTGGGTCAGCCTGACGCCCTTACGCGTTCTGACGAACAGCGTGCAGCCCATCTCTTCTTCAAGCTGCCTTATGGATCTGCTTACTGCGGGCTGCGTAATATACAGGTGCTCCGCAGCCTTTGATATGCTCCCGTGGTTTGCGATGGAATAGAATATTCTGTACAGTTCCAGATTCATATATAACCTCATTTTATGACTCTTATAAAAAACATGCATTTTATTTATAATTCATATTTCATTATAATCAAATTGAATAGAATTTCAAGGAGGAATGATTGATGAAAGCAAAAATAGGAATTAACGGATTTGGAAGAATAGGAAGGAACACTTTCAAGGTCATCATGGAGAAATATCAGGACGAACTTGACGTTGTCGCCGTAAATGATCTGACGGACTCAAAAACGCTGGCTCATCTTCTTAAATATGACTCGGTATTCGGAAAGTATAACGGGACGGTTGAGGCAGAAGAGGATGAGTTGATTGTTGATGGCAAACCGGTAAAAATACTGGCCGAACGAAACCCTGAAAATATCGACTGGAAAGCTCTTGGGGTTGAGATTGTCCTCGAATCCACAGGATTGTTTACAAAAAGGGAAAAAGCTGAAATCTATATTACTAAGGGCGGAGCGAAAAAAGTACTTATATCCGCTCCGGCGACCGGTGATGATATCACCATAGTATTAGGCGTAAATGACGATAAGTATGACAAAGACGCGCACAATATTATTTCAAACGCATCCTGCACAACGAACGGTTTGGCTCCGGTGGTAAAAGTATTGCATGACAGCATTGGAATTAAGAAAGGATTCATGACTACGGTCCATGCGTATACAAACGACCAGAGGATTCTGGATCTGCCTCATAATGACTTAAGAAGGGCAAGAGCAGCCGCTGTGTCGATCATACCGACAAAAACGGGAGCCGCGAAAACGATAGGGCGTATAATTCCTGAACTGGAAGGCAGACTAAACGGGTTTTCTTTCAGGGTCCCGACATTTGCCGTTTCGGTAATTGACCTCGCAGCGGAGACCGAAAGGCCTGTTTCAAGAGATGAAGTCAATGCTATATTTAAAGCCGCGGCTGAAGGCAGAATGAAAGGAATCCTGAATTATTCGGAAGAACCTTTGGTTTCGATTGACTACAGGGGCGAACCGGCATCTTCCACATTTGATGCGTTGTCCACAATGGTTATTGATAATATGGTTAAAGTCGTTTCGTGGTATGACAATGAGTGGGGTTATTCGAACAGATACGCCGACCTGGCGGCATTTGTAGCCAGTAAAGGCTTGTAATAAGGTCGAAGCAGGACCCGCGAAAATTATGCCGAAAACCCGCATAAAAATTGGCGAAATTTTATGCTTGACAAATGCTGTAAGCTGTGCTACGATGTCTTAAAATATTTTAAAAACCATGAAGGGGAGTAGTAGGTGCAAGGAACCTTTCAGAGAGCTGTTGGGTGGTGCGAAACAGCAGGGGATATGCATTGAACTGGCCCCGGAGTTGCCATCTGAAATAACAGTAGGACAGGACGGAAGCCCACCGTTATGAGGGCAGGATATCGGTAGGATAAACCTGTATCCGGAAGCAAAAGAGTGGTTAATTATGTCCTTTCGTCTCTTTTGGCGAAGGGTTTTTTATTATAGGATAACAGGAATATTGTGCCGGTATCTGTAATGAGGGTATTCCTTTTGAGGAATAAAAAAGAGTGGTACCGCGGAAGTTCCCCTTTCGTCTCTTGCTTGGGATGAAAGGGGTTTTTATTTTATCGGACAAATTAAGCTGAATTTGGGAGGGGTTAGAAATGAATTGGAAAAAATACAGGAAATACCCTGTAATGAAAATGGAAAAAAGAAATTGGCCGGATAACACGATAGATAAGGCCCCGATATGGTGCAGCGTGGATTTAAGGGACGGAAACCAGGCTCTTCCGATACCGATGAGTGTTGAAAAAAAGCTGAAAATGTTCAATTTACTGACAAGGCTTGGGTTCAAGGAGATCGAGGTTGCGTTTCCATCCGCGTCGGATACGGATTTCAGGTTTGTCCGCACACTGATTGAAAAAGGGTATCTCAGCGACGATGTCATTATCCAGGTTTTAACACAGTCGAGGGAACACCTTATAAAAAGGACAATGGAATCCGTACAGGGAGCCAAGAAGGCAATTATACATTTATACAACTCGACATCCGAACAGCAGAGGAGAATAGTTTTTAAGAAAGATAAGCGCGAAATCATAGAAATCGCGCTTGAAGGCACACGCCTTATAAAACAGTTATGCCGTGACTGCGACGCCGATATACGGTTTGAGTATTCTCCCGAAAGCTTTACCGGCACGGAAATGGATTTTGCGCTGGAAATATGCGAGAAAGTTATGAATGTATGGCAGCCGAGCCCGGAGAAAAAGGCCATCATTAATCTGCCGGCGACCGTTGAAATGTCGACTCCGAACGTGTATGCCGATCAGATAGAATGGTTCCATAACCACATTAGCTGCAGGGACAGTATAATTTTAAGCCTTCATACGCACAACGACCGCGGGACGAGTGTCGCCGCGACGGAGCTCGGGCTTTTGGCCGGAGCGGACAGGGTCGAGGGAACATTGTTCGGAAACGGCGAGCGTACGGGAAACGTGGACATCATAACCCTTGCTATGAACCTGTATTCGCAGGGAATAGACCCTGGACTGAATATTACCGATATGGACAGGATTATTAATGTATACGAACAGTGTACGGGGATGCAGGTGCACGAAAGACACCCGTATGCAGGAAAACTGGTATTCACGGCTTTTTCTGGCTCGCACCAGGATGCCATAAACAAGGGCTATCAATACGCAAGGGAGCATAAGACCGAATATTGGGATATACCATACCTGCCGATTGATCCTTCGGATATCGGAAGACAGTATGAAGCTATAATCAGAATTAACAGCCAGTCCGGAAAAGGCGGAGTTGCGTTTGTAATGGAGCATGAATTCGGGTACAATCTTCCGAAAGCGATGCATCCGGAGTTTGGAAAGATAATTAAAAAGAAATCCGATTCTCTCGGCAAAGAGCTTACTCCGGAAGAAATATTCCGCGAATTCAACAAAAACTATCTCGAAGTTAAGGGGCCCTACCGGCTGGTGGATTACACCATATCAAGCAGGGGCGATAATGTTGTCGTTAATGCGGAGATATCGGTGAATGACAAAATCGAAACAATAACCGGAACGGGGAACGGTCCTATATCCGCTTTCTTTGACGCATTGAAGAACAGGGGGATTTCGAACCATAAGTTTGAGGCGTATGAAGAACATGCGCTTTCAAGCGGAGCGGACGCGGAAGCAGTTGCGTATATCCAGCTTGAAAACGGCGGAGGCAGAAGTATTTTCGGTGTCGGAAAAGACCGCAATACAACAACCGCATCGTTCCTCGCGATAATCTGCGCTCTGAACAGGGCGGCAATTTCCAGGTGAGCTTTATTTTAAACCGTGACAGTTTTATCTATACCCAAATATTGCGTTTTTAAAGAGCTATTGTTTCGTTAAGGTTGCAATAGCTCTTTTTTACTTCCGCATAACACTGTATCCTGCTGCCTCGGATGTATGGACTAACCTGATTTGTTGACATAAACTATAGAAAGGACCGTTTATTGAGGCTATAATAATAAGTAAGTATAAATCCAAAGGCTGCACATTATGTGTAAAGGAATGTTCTTCCTGGATATTATTATATTTTTACCGGAGTGAGCTGATATGACGGAAAGAGAAAACGTAATGAGGGTATTGCGGCATGAGCTGCCTGAATGGCTGCCTGATTCCAGTGTATGCATTGAGCATGTTATGTGCCCGGTTTGTGAACGACCTGCGGAAGGAACAGGTTTTGACGCATTCGGAGTGCATTGGACCGATCGGGGGGAAACGGGCGGCGGATGCCATTATACACCCGGGCAGGAACCGGTTATATCCGATATTGAAAAATGGGAGGAGCAGGTCCGTTTTCCCGATTTAGATGCTGTTGACTGGGAAAAAATTGCCTTCAGGGAAGCAATGCGTCCGCAAAAAGACGCGCTTAAAGCGGTTACGATATGGATGGGGCTGTTTGAGCGCACCACTGTTTTAATGCCTTTTGAAGACTGCCTCGTTAATTACCTGCTGTACCCGGATGAAATGTTTGATCTGGTAAAGTCAATAGCAGACTATAAGATAGATTTGATAAACCGGATAGCCGAATACATTAAACCGGACATTTTTATACTTCATGATGATTGGGGCATGGAATCTAATCTCTTTATGGACATTAATACATGGCGCAGAATTATTAAACCGAATACGAAGCGCATGTATGATGCCGTAAAAGAGCACGGGATGTTTGTAATGCAGCATTCCTGCGGCCATGTCCAGGAGCTTGTCGGTGATATGATCGAAATGGGCGCCGATGCGTGGGATTCAATCCAGGCATGCAATGACCTTCAATGGATAAAAAAGACTTATGGAAACAAAATTACACTTCACGGAGGAATTGATATAAGGCATATAAACGAAGCAGGGATGTCCGCTGATCAACTGCGCGAATTTATCAGAAGCAGGTTATCGATATTGGCATCGGGCGGAGGTTACATTGCAAAAAGCGGTTCACGGTTTGCAACTGAGTGCTTTAACCGGATTTTCCTGGAAGAAGTAAAAAAAATCCGCTATTTCTGAAGTAATAAAGAACAAAGACAATCGAAAATTCGTGAAATTAACAAATATCAAAGTGCATTTTTTGTTTCCCTGTGTGAACAGTGACTATTTTTGTGTTTTATATCGTGTATTTTTTCTAAAATACTTTTATAATAAAAATTTTCATTGTATAATAGTTAGGAAAAATTTTTTGGGCATGTTATTTTATACTAATCCGATATTTTAAGTTTTATTTTTATAAAAAGCGGTATGTATATATAGGTAAACATATATTCTATATTCTATCTATACACAGGGAGGTTTTCTGATGCGCTTAAGTGAAGATAATCTGAGAAAAATTGAAGAACTTAAAAATCCGAAGGTTATGGAATACCTTAAAGAGTGCATTGAGCTGTGCAAACCCGCAAAGGTTACTGTCATAACCGATTCCGAAGAAGATGCTGCATATATAAGGGAGTTATCCCTTAAAAACGGCGAAGAGGCGAAACTCGCAATGGAAGGTCATACGATCCATTTTGACGGCATCTATGACCAGGGAAGGGACAAGAAAAACACCAAGTATCTTGTAGCCGAAAAAGTCAATTGGGGCATGGAAGTCAATGCTATACCTCATGACGAGGGCGTTGCTGAAATAAGGCAGATTATGGACGGCATTATGGAAGGGAAGGAAATGCTTGTCGCGTTTTTCTCCCTTGGTCCCACAAATTCTCCTTTTTCAATATGCGCGATGCAGATAACGGACTCGGCATATGTGGTTCACAGCGAACAGATACTTTACAGGCCGGGTTATGAAGAATTCAAGAGAATGAACGGCTCACCCGATTTCTTTTTCTTCCTTCATTCCGCCGGAAAGCTTGAAAACGGTAAAACCGTAAACGTAGACAAACGCAGGATTTATATCGATCTCGTTGAGAACAGGGTATATTCCGCGAACAACCAGTATGCCGGAAACAGCGTAGGTTTGAAAAAACTTGCGTTCAGGCTTGCAATCCAGAAAGCCAACAACTCTGATTGGCTCGCCGAGCATATGTTCCTAATGGGCGTTCACGGCAAGCCGGGTCGTGTGACATACTTTGCCGGAGCTTTTCCAAGCGCGTGCGGTAAAACGAGTACTGCAATGATTCCCGGGCAGACAATCGTCGGCGATGATATAGCATACCTGAGAAACATTAACGGCGAAATGCGGGGCGTCAATGTCGAAAGAGGCATATTCGGCATTATCCAGGATGTTAACCCTGAAGACGATCCTCTTATTTACGAAGCCCTCACGACCCCTCGCGAAGTTATATTCTCAAATGTTCTGGTAAACAACGGCGTTCCGTATTGGCTCGGAATGGGAAAAGAAGTGCCCGACGAAGGGGAAAACTTCTCCGGGCATTGGTATAAAGGTAAGAAAGACAAGGACGGCAAAGAAATAAACTATGCGCACAAGAACGCGAGATATACGATTGCTCTTCACGAACTGAAAAACGCGGACGAGAAAATAGACGATCCGAACGGTGTCAACGTGCAGGCTATCGTTTATGGGGGAAGAGATTCCGATACGACGGTGCCGATAGCGGAGTCGCTTAACTGGGCACACGGTGTTTTTGTCGGCGCGACCGTAGAATCCGAAACAACCGCGGCTACATTAGGCGCCGAAGGTGTGCGTCATCACGATCCTATGGCTAACCTCGATTTCGTTACCGTACCTTTGGGTAAATATGTCGAAAATCATTTGAAATTCGGTTCGAAACTTAAAAAGCCCCCGACAGTTTATGCGACGAATTATTTCCTGAAGGACGAGAACGGAAAATACATGAACAGCAAGCTCGATAAAAAGATCTGGATCCTTTGGGCCGACGGCAGGGTAAACGGCGATTATGACGCTATAGAAACGCCTATCGGCAGGATACCGCATTATGAAGACCTGAAGGAATTGTTCAGGAAGCACCTTAACTACGACTATACCCTTGAAGAATATGAAAAGCAGTTCGCGATTAGGGCCAAAAAATACCTCGAAAAAATGGAGAGAATGAAAGAAATATTCTCGAAGATTGAAATGCCCGAAGAATTTATAAAGGAAATGAACGCGCAGGTTGAGCGCCTGGAGAAAGCGATGAAGGAACACGGGGAAGTGATTTCTCCGCTTAAATTCAAGTAATTAAGCATTTACAAAACATAACGGGGCATGTTATAATATCTTTGGTCTGTTGGTGTTTACTTAAAGAGTGGGTTATTTCCCACTCTTTGCGTTTTATAGTTTGCAATAAACTGCTGCATTAACTGGCAGGCACGGCAGCAGGCAAAAAACGCAGAACCGGATTTGACCATGGTCAAATCTTTTGTTATGCAAACCATACATGGTTTGCGAATAAACATCCGGACTGCTGGGGTGTTTGCATGGAGGTTTATTAATGTCAAACAAAGTTACGGATATTGTAAGATCGATTGCGGAACCCATTGTTGAAGGGCTTGGCTTCGAACTCGTTGATGTTGAATACGTGCGTGAGGGTTCCAACTGGTATCTTAGGGTATTTATCGATAAAGACGGAGGAATTACGGTTGATGACTGTGAAACGGTAACTTTGCCGTTGAGTGAAAAACTTGACGAAGTTGACCCAATTTCCCGCTCATATATTTTCGAAGTGTCTTCACCGGGATATGAAAGACCTTTCAAAACGCCGAGGGATTATGAAAGAGCGGTTGGCAAAAGAGTGCGCGTTAAGTTTTTCAAAGCAATAGACGGGGTGAAAACAATCGAAGGTGTTCTTGACAGTTATGACGGGAAATCAATTACTATTTCCACGGACAATGACGGGGAAAAAACGTATCCCGTCGACGCAATTTCAAAAATCAATAAAGTGATCATAATTTAGGGAGGCTTAAGCGATGAGTGCCGAATTGATTCATGCTTTGGAACAAATTGAAAAAGAAAAGGGTATTCAGAAAGAAGTGCTTATCGAGGCAATCGAAGTGGCTTTGATAACGGCATACAAAAGAAATTACGGCTCCGCGCAGAATGTTGAAGTATATATTGACCGTTTGACAGGCGATGTTCGCGTTTTCGCATTGAAAAACATAGTTGAAAAGGTTACCGATCCCTCAACGGAACTGTCGCTGGAGCAGGCCAGCAGGTTCAGCCCTGATTTCGAGATTGGGGATGTGGTTGAAGTTGAGGTCACTCCGCGCAAATTCGGCAGGATTGCAGCACAGACAGCTAAGCAGGTTGTCATGCAGCGTATCAGGGAGGCGGAACGCGGGATAATTTATGAGGAATACTCAAACAAGGAGGAAGACATCGTATCCGGTGTTATAAGCAGATTTGAGCGGAAGAACGTAATCATTGACCTTGGGCGCGCCGAAGCTATCCTGCCGCCGAGCGAACAAACGCCCGGGGAAAAGTACAATATCCACGACAGGATAAAAGCGTATGTTATTAACGTGAAAAAGACGAGCAAAAATCCGCAGATATTTGTGTCAAGGACTCACCCTGGCCTTGTAAAAAGGCTTTTGGAACTTGAGGTTCCGGAAATTCACGACGGAACGGTTGAGATAAAAACAATCGCGCGTGAAGCGGGTTCAAGAACAAAAATTGCGATTTATTCGAAAAATGAAAACGTAGATCCCGTCGGAGCCTGCGTGGGACAGAAAGGAAGCCGTATCCGCGCAATAGTTGAAGAACTGCGCGGCGAAATGCTTGATGTGATAAAATGGAGCAGTAACCCTCAGGAGTATATAGCAAGCAGTTTAAGCCCGGCTAAGGTTTTGCGCGTTGATATTGATGAAGAGAACAAGGTGGCAAGAGTGATAGTGCCCGATTTCCAGTTGTCCCTTGCCATAGGAAAGGAAGGTCAGAACGCGCGCCTTGCGGCGAAACTGACGGGATGGAAAATTGATATTAAGAGCGAATCGCAGTTAAGAGCGCAGATAGAACAGGAACTGCTTAATTACAACGCGCAGGGCGGACAGGGAACGTCCGACGGTGAAGAAGAAACAACGGCCGAATCGCTGTTTATTGATAACAATGATAATACGGAAAGCTTATTTATAGATCAGGAAAGTGAAACCGCGGGCGGTGCCGACGAAAACTCAATTGATGCGGCGGACGGGACAGAACCCGGTGAAACGTCGTATCAGGAACCGGAACAACAGGATGATTCCGTTGAAACGGAGGAAAAATAGCGTGATTTTACGGCATTTATCAGCAATATAGCGGAGGTATAACGATGAAGCCGAAAAAGGTGCCTATGCGTCGATGTGTAGCATGCCTGGAAATGAAAGCAAAAAAGGAATTAATCCGCGTTGTTAAAAGTCCGGAAGGCGAGATATTTCTTGACGAGACGGGCAGGAAAAACGGACGCGGCGCGTATCTGTGCAGAAATATTTCATGTTTCAGGAAAGCGCAGAAATCAAAGGCATTGAACAAGGAATTCAAAACCGAGATTCCCGATGAAATATATCAGTCGCTCGAGAAGCAGCTGGAGGAATACGGTGAAGGATAGGGTTTATTCATTTATCGGTTTGGCAATGAAAGCCGGCAGGCTCGTTTCGGGAGGAGAAGCCTGCGAAAGGGCAATAAGGCGAGGCAGTGTATTTTTATTAGTTGTATCCGAAGACGCATCGGATAACACCATAAAGAGGTTTGAAGATGCCTGTAAATACCGGGGAATACCTTTCCGCCGGTTCGGCGAAAAAGAGGTGTTAGGGAAGCTGTTAGGGAAAAAAGTCCGTTCGGTTTTTGCGGTAACGGATATTCGGCTGGCCCGGAATCTGGAAAAACTGATTGATGAGCAAAAAGGCCGCAGGAATAAACACGGGGGTGAACTGATTGAGCAAAAGGATATTTGAGCTGGCCAAAGAACTTAATACAACAAGCAAAAGGCTTATTGAAAAACTCGCGGAAATAAATATCAGCGTGAAGAGCCATATGAGCCTGCTTGAAGAGGATGAACTTGAAAGACTGTACAAGCACATAGGCGTTGTAAACAGAAGCCGGGTTGATGGCTCCGATGAAAAGAGCTCTGCCGAACGGCAGGAAGAGCCTGACAACCTGATTGTGCGCAAAAATATACCTCGAATAATAAGAAAAACCGAAATCATCATTCATGATGACGATTATGTGCACGACAGCAGGGAAAAAGAAAAAAAGAAAAGCAGACGCAGTTTTATACGCACATCAAGCAGTACGGACGGTTTGATGGCGGGATTGAGAAGAGACAGCGACGGTTATATCCCCTCAATCAGGAAACATATCCCCGACGCGGGTAAAAATGCGCAGGAACAGGAAAAACCTGCGCGGGAAAAGCCCGAAGAGCCAAAGGTAAAAGACCTCGGAACGGATGATATTATCGGAATAACTCCGAGGACAGACAGGATTAGAAGACCGGTTGACAGTATTTTAAGCATAAAAAAGGTATCTTCGCGTGATGAGCGTGAAAAACAGGCGGCCGGCGAAACATCGGATAAAAAGGAAACCGCGGGCGCAGGTGAACAGGTTGAAGCGGCTGAAAGCGTAAAACCCGGAAAAGAGTTGAAAACAGCCGAAATACCGGTTACGGATTCGAAAAAAGACGAAACTGAAATTGCTGCAAAAACGGAAAAGACGGATAAGCATATGAAACTGGATGTTATTAGTGAACAGGATAAATTACAAAAACTTGATGCGGAGCGCGAGACGGAATCAGCCGGAACGGTATCGAAAGAACCGGCGCGGATTGAACCCGATAAGGCGGCCAAACCTGCCGAAAAGGAAGAAGAGGCGAAAAAAGTTCAAGCCGGGGCAGTACAGGTTAAAAAGGATTCGGCCGTACCAAAATCCGAAAGCGCGCAGGCCGGTGATCAGCGCGAACAGCGCCAGGATAAGGTTGTAAGCCCTGCTGCCGATAAGGATGCGAAAAGCGCTAAATCCCAGGCGCGCAAGCAGCAGCCGGAGCATACAAAAAGCCATGCTGAGAAATATGATTATGCTCAGGGCAAAGAACAAACCCGGGGTAAGGAAAAGGAGCAAAGAAACCTTGTTATACCCAAAGCGAATATAATTC
The DNA here is from genome assembly GCA_012516065.1 of Clostridiaceae bacterium. Taxonomy (GTDB): domain Bacteria; phylum Bacillota; class Clostridia; order DSM-8532; family DSM-8532; genus DTU069. The sequence continues at coordinate 15,897 of JAAYXD010000070.1, read as the reverse complement.
CCGGCCTGGTTGAAGAAAAGAACAACCTGCGAGGGGAAAGAAGATCGTCCATTACCCGTGACCTTGAAAAGGGAGCAAAGCGTGAAGCAAAAATAGAGCAGCCGAGGAAAGAATTTCAGAAAGGGCTTATTTTCACGGGAACGGAAAAGAATAAATACAAGAAGAATTTCATTATAGGGCATAAGGCGAGAGTTAACGACATATTCTCCGACGATTATGTGCTTAATGAGTTCTACGAGGAAAAAGAGAGGCTTAAGAAAGACAAGAAAAACAAAAAGGATGCAAAAACAGTTGCTCAAAAGGCTGTTTTGAAAGAGATTACGATACCCGAAACCATAACGGTGAAAAACCTTGCTGAGGCGTTAAAGAAGACATCCGCCGAGGTCATTAAAAAACTGATGTCAATGGGAATAATGGCAACGGTGAATGAAGTGCTCGACTTTGATACCGCGGCTATTGTCGGCGATGAATTTGGTGTCAAAGTAAACAAGGAAGTGGTTGTAAGCGAGGAAGAAATTTTATTCGACGACTCCGAAGACAAGGAAGAGGATCTTGTGCCAAGGGCTCCCGTCGTTGTCGTGATGGGGCATGTTGACCACGGCAAAACTTCCCTTCTTGACGCGATCCGTAAAACAAACGTGGCGGAACATGAAGCCGGGGGCATTACACAGCGCATCGGCGCTTACAAGGTCCACATAAACGGCAGGGATATAACATTTCTTGATACGCCCGGGCATGAGGCGTTTACGGCAATGCGCGCCCGCGGCGCGAAAGCGACGGATATTGCGATACTTGTTGTTGCCGCGGATGACGGGGTTATGCCGCAGACAATCGAGGCTATAAATCATGCTAAGGCCGCGAATGTAAACATTATTGTCGCGATAAACAAGATTGACAAGCCGGGAGCCAATCCCGAAAGGGTTAAGCAGGAACTTGCCGAACATGGCCTCCTTATAGAGGAATGGGGCGGAGATGTCATTGCCGTGCCGATTTCCGCGAAAATGGGGACCAATATCGACCAGTTGCTTGAAATGGTTCTGTTAACCGCGGATATACTCGAATTAAAAGCCAATCCGAACAGGCAGGCAAAAGGCATTGTCATTGAAGCGCAGTTGGATAAGGGACGCGGCCCGGTCGCATCGCTGCTCGTCCAGCGCGGGACGCTGCATAACGGTGACGCGATTATTTCGGGAACCACTTTCGGAAGAATAAGGGCTATGATTGATGATAAAGGCCGCAGGATAGAATCGGCAGGACCTTCCACGCCGGTTGAGGTAATCGGCCTTGATGAAGTGCCTGAAGCCGGAGAAGTCTTTTATGCGGTAACGGATGAGAAGGTTGCGAAACAGCTTGTCGAAAGGCGCAAAAAAGAGCAGCGCGAGTCTATGGTCGCCAAACGGAAAGTTTCGCTTGATGATTTGTTTGACCAGATAAAACAGGGTGAAGTAAAAGAGCTTAATATTATTGTAAAAGCCGATGTCCAGGGTTCAGTCGAAGCGATTAAACAGTCCCTTGAAAAATTGAGCAATGACGAGGTTAAGGTTCAGATTATCCACGGCGGCGTAGGCGCTGTCAATGAGGCCGATGTCACGCTGGCTGAAGTTTCGAATGCAATTATTATCGGCTTTAATGTGCGTCCGCCCGCGAATGTTATGGAAGCCGCAGAAGCGGCTGGTGTTGATATACGGCTGTACAGGGTTATATACAATGCCATAGAAGATATACAGAACGCGATGAAAGGCATGCTTGAGCCTACGTTTAAAGAGGTTGTCGAAGGTCATGCCGAAGTTCGCAAAATTTTCAAGGCTTCGAATGTTGGGACAATCGGAGGGTGTTACGTGCTTGACGGAAAGATTACGCGCAGTTCCGACATAAGAGTTGTTCGCGACGGCATTGTCGTTTATGAAGGGAAACTGGCATCGCTTAGAAGGTTTACCGACGATGTACGCGAAGTGGTCCAGGGTTATGAATGTGGTATATTAATTGACAAGTTTAACGATATTAAGGAAGGGGATGTTATAGAAGCGTACCGGATGGTAGAAGTGGAGAGATGACCTTTATTTGGATGGTGATTTTATGGATAGAACGGACAGAATAGCGGGTGAGATACAAAAAGAGATTTCGGATATTATCCGCACCGGCATAAAGGATCCGAGGCTGCCTGATCTTGTTTCGGTAACCGGTGTCCGCGTGACTAAAGATTTGCGTTATGCAAAGATATATATAAGCGTTTTGGGAGATGAACAGAAAAGAACAGACGCGATTAACGCGTTGAAGCACGCCGCCGGTTTTGTAAGGCGTGAATTGGGCAAGAGGATCAAAATAAGATATACGCCTGAATTGATATTTGAACCGGACGATTCGATAGAACAGGGAATACACATTGGCAAGCTTATTGAAAAAACCATGAATCCCGATAAAGGTTAGTTAAAATAATAAGCACAAAAGTTGTTTGAAAGGAATGAGCCTTTGAAAGAATTAATTGATCTTATAAATAAAGCGAGTTCAATTGTTATTTTAACACATTATTCGCTCGATGGAGATGCATTGGGTTCATCTTTGGGATTGGCCCTGGCGTTGGATTATATTGGGAAGGAAGTTACGGTATTCATTGAGGAATCCATTCCAAAGTCGCTTGAGTTCCTGCCGGGCCAGGACCTTATTTCATCGGACATGGGCAAAAATGCGGATCTCGCGATCAGCCTCGATAACAGCGACCTTAAAAGGCTTGGGAACGGGGCCGAAATATATGCCCGCGCGAAAAAGAAAATAAACATAGACCACCATACGACAAACAGTATGGAAGCAGACAGCCTTTGGATTGATCAGAACGCGTCGGCTACGGGTGAAATGGTTTATAAACTGATTAAGGCTATGGATATTCCCATAAGCAAAGATATCGCGGTATGCCTTTATACTGCGATAATTACGGATACGGGCGGTTTTCGTTACAGCAATACGACGCCCGACAGCCATATTATTGCTGCGGAGCTAATTAATTGCGGGATTCCGTTTGCCCGTATAGCAAAAAAGGTTTTTGACATAGTTTCGCATTCGAAAATGTCCTTGCTGAAAAAGACAATTCAGAACCTGACCCTTTATTTTGATGGAAAGGTTGCCGTATCGTGGCTTCTGTATGATGACATTTACCCGGTAAATGCACAGTCCGATGATTACGAAGGACTCGTAAATGTCGGGATAAATCTTGAAGGCGTTGAGGTATCGCTTTTTATACGCGAAGAAGAACCGGGGCGCTTTAAGGGAAGCCTTAGGGCAAACGATTATGTTGATGTTGCAAAAATAGCCGGAAAGTTTTCCGGAGGAGGGCATATAAGAGCCGCAGGGTTTAATGCCTCAGGCAATATGGATGATATTATCATGCGGGTCCTTGATGAAATCAAAAAGGAGCTCTAAATGAACGGTATTTTATTGTTAATCAAGCCTCCGAACATGACTTCATTCGATGTTATAGCCTGGCTTCGGAAAATTACGGGGATAAAAAAGATCGGTCACGCCGGTACGCTTGATCCTGCGGCGTGCGGCCTGCTTCCCGTTTGTATCGGGAAAGCGGCAAAAACGCTGCCGTGGTTTTCGGAATTTGACAAATCCTACCGTGTTGAAATGATTCTCGGCATTGCTACCGATACTTATGACAGTGAAGGCAGTATTCTTGGTAAAAATCCCGTTAAACTTGAAAAATCCTTTATTGAATCCGTCATTTGCGGATTTGCCGGTGAAACTGAGCAGACTCCGCCGATGTATTCGGCTGTCAAAGTAGGTGGCAGGCGGTTGTATGAACTTGCAAGGAAAGGCATCGAAGTAGAGCGCAAACCCCGCAGGATTATAATATATGATATCGATATTCTGGATATAAAGGACGAAGGATCTTACCCTGTCGTCCGGTTTGATGTGAAATGCTCTAAAGGCACATACATACGTACTTTGTGCAATGATATAGGCATAAAACTCGGATGCGGCGCTCATATGTCATTTTTAATAAGGACCGGAGTAGGGCCTTTTTCACTCGCTGATGCGGTAACGCTTGAAGAAATTGAAAAACGCAGCGGCGAGGGTGACATCGAGTCTCTCATTCATGCGCCCGATATAGTGTTCCGCGGGTACCCGCAGGTTATACTTGAACGTAAGGACGTGAAACGTTTCATAAACGGCGCGATGGTTTCAGGTTTGCCGGATATTAACGCTGAAGCGGGAAATTATATCAGGGTATATGCGGAACCGGAACGTTTTATCGGGCTCGGGACAGTCTTATGCGTTAACGGGGAAAAAGCGGTAAAGCCCGTTAAATTGTTTTTGGATTGAAATAAAATGAATAAAAACAAAGGGAAGGAACTGCCGTGAATATACTTGAAAATGGATTTTACCCGGATTGCGATAAATACAGCGGGGTAGGCCTTGGCAATTTCGATGGGCTGCACAGGGGCCATATGGCCCTTATAAATACGCTCGTACATAAATGCAGGCTCAATGACCTTCATTCCGTCGTATATACTTTTAAAAAGCATCCCGAAAACATATTGAGAAAAAAACTGTTTACCCCGCTGATAATGACAAGGGAACAAAAAACCGCAATGCTTGCGAAAACCGGTATTGACACATTGTATTTCCAGGAGTTTGACGAGAATTTTTCAAGAATGACCGCCGATGAGTTTATTAAAAACATACTCGTCGAAAAAATGCGCTCAAAGCTCGTTGTCGTCGGTTTTAATTTCCGTTTCGGTTATATGGGCAGGGGTGACGCCGAATATCTGAAAAAAATGGGCAAAAAACTTGGTCTTACCGTTATTGTGATACCTCCGGTAAAAGTCGGCGGGGAAATAGTAAGCAGTACCCTTATTCGCCAGTATATAGCGAAGGGTAGAATGGAAAAGGTATTTGAACTGCTCGGCCGTCACTTTTCACTTTCGGGCAAGGTAGTCGCCGGAAGGCGGGAAGGAAGGACAATGGGATTTCCGACCGCGAACATGCTGCCCGAAGAATACCTTATTCTGCCGGCACCCGGGGTTTATGTCACGAGAACGCTTTACCAGGGGCAGTGGTACAACAGCCTTACGAATGTCGGAATTTGCCCTACGGTTAAAAACGACAAAACAGCGGCCGTTGAAACTCATATGATAGATTTTGAACAGGAACTGTACGGGCAGGATATAGAGGTTTTCTTCATCAAAAAACTTAGAAGCGAGAAAAAATTCGAATCACATGCCGATCTGATAAACCAGATAAAAAAGGATATAGAAAAAGCCAAAAACGAATGGTATTGATATGTATAGGAAACGCCTTTTGCCGGGATAATTCACAACAGGTGAATTTATTCGATCCTGTGATGAAAGGTGTTTGTTATGAAAAAAGGAAGAATTATTTTTGTACTGCTCGTCCTGACACTGTTAATATCAGGCCTCGCATACAGGCTTTACGGCATCCAGATAGTGCAGCATGAACGGTATTCGGCGGCCGCATACAGGCAGCGGAGCCGGATGACTGAGATTTACCGGGAAAGAGGGCAGATACTCGACAGGAATATGATATCGTTTACAGGCAGGGATACGGAATATATTGCTGTGCTGCAGCCGGCTATTTTCACTTCCGATCCTGATGAAAGGAAATTAGTCGCCGAGATTCTCGGAACGGATGTTGAGGAATTTGTAAATTTTTCGCAGTACAATGCAGAACCGAGGGTCTATACTATTGAAGACAGGCTTGCGGAGGAACTGGCGCAGAGGAACATAATAGGCGTTTCGGTAATAGAGACAAGAAAAAGGACCGGACCGGACATGCCCGCCGCGCATCTGATCGGTTACACCGACGATTCCTGTACATTTGGTCTTGCGGGTTTGGAAAAGGCGTACCAGGATATCCTCACGTCAGGGAATATTGTTTATGTCCAGGCGACAACCGACGCGAACCATAAATATCTTGACGAATACGGGTACAGGCTCCAGCGTGTTTACGGCGAGAACCCGCTGAGTATAAGGCTTACGCTCGATTACCATATGCAGAAGCTTGCCGAAGAGGTAATGGATAAAATGGTAGCTTCGGGCGCTGTTGTAATTATTGACATATTAAGCGGGGATATACTCGTACTGGCAAGCCGGCCCGGGTTTAACCCCGAAGATGTTTCGGCATATCTTGATGATGAAACGCAGCCGCTGTTCAACAGGGCAATCGCGGGTTATACACCCGGTTCGATTTTTAAGGTGATTACGGCAGCCGCGGCGCTGGAGAATAACTTTAATACTTCCCGGACTTTCGAATGCCCTGGTTTTGTGACGATAGGCAATCAGATTTTCAAGTGCTGGAGTTATGATGACGGAGGCCATGGGACATTGGACTTGAAGAACGGTTTTGCGCAGTCATGCAACAGCTATTTTATAAACCTGGGAATCTTTCTCGGAGCTGAAAAGATGATTGAAACGGCGAAGGAGTTCGGGCTCGGTTCGGTAACGGGAATAAACTCGCAGAAGATATCGGAATTTGCGGGTCTGCTTCCTGAATTTTCAGACCTGCAAAGCGATGGAAATATCGCAAACCTTGCCATCGGGCAGGGGAAGATACTGATTACCCCGCTGCAGGCCGCAAGCATAGCTGCGACGATAGCCAACGGCGGTATCCGGAACAGTGTGAACATCGTGGACTGCATCGTTAATAAAAACGGCGAAATCATAAGGGATTTGAAGAAAAAGGAATGGAAACGCGTTATTTCAAGGGATACGGCAAATAAATTAATGGAGATGATGTCGGCTACGGTAAGCATTGGAACAGGCCACCGCGCCGATATCGGGGGATACGGCGGATCGGCAGGGAAAACGGGAAGCGCCGAAACAGGTATGTTCGAAAACGGAAAAATGATTATACATGCCTGGTTTACAGGTTTTTTCCCATATGTTGAACCGAAGTACGCGATGTGTGTGTTCGTCGAAGACGGAACTGGCGGCGGAACATCCGCTGCTCCCGTATTTGCGGAAATAGCGTCAAGGATAATGGAATGGGAGGAAACACGCTGAATAAAATTCAGACAAAATATATCCGATGTCGTATTTGATGGTAGAAAGATATGATGATGAGGTGATATGCTGTGGAAAAAAGACTATACCGCAAGACGCGCGACAGGGTATTCGGAGGGGTGTGTTCAGGTCTGGCGGAATATGCGCAGGTAGATAAGGGCCTTTTACGATTCCTCACGGTTGTTGCCATTTTGGTCACGGGAGTTTTTCCCGGCTTGATCGCGTATATTGTCTGTGTCCTTATGGTCCCCACGGAAGAGGCGGTTTTCAAGGATGAGATGTACAGGGAAACCAACGGGGAAGGAAGCCGATCTGTGCGTCCGAACCCAGAAAACACGCGAATGGTTATCGGAATTGCGCTGATATTGATAGGAGCTATTACCCTTGCCAAACTTTTGTTTGACTGGATAGATTTCAGATATGCGTTCCCGGCGGCTCTTGTTATTATAGGCGCTGTGCTTGTTTACCAAAACAGGAGGAGCAGTTGATGAAAAAGGGTAATGCTGTAGGCGTAATTCTTATTATAATCGGTATTGGCTGGATTATACGCAAGGCAGGCTTAATAGACATTAACTGGATAGCTTCGATTAAGGTTCTTTGGCCCGTATTCCTCGTTTCGCTCGGAATAAGCCTTTTGGTAAAGCGCAGGAACTGGCTTGTGACATCGGTGTGGATCCTTACTTTCGTTTTGTTTATCGGGTTTGGCATATATAAAAGGAATGAACCGGGGAATATCATTGATATTGAGAAAAGGTTCGGAATTGACAGGAGCCCGATTGTGGCGGTCGAAAAACGGCCTTTTTCGGCGGAAATACCTTTGCCGCGCGATGCCGAACAGGGCAGGCTGATACTTCAGCTCGGCGGTGTGAACCTTAACCTGAAGGAAGGAAATGACAGTTTTTTTGTCAAAACAAGCTCAAATATTCCGGGTCTTCAACAGCGCCTCGCCGAAGGAAAGCAAACCGTTCTCGAGTACAGCCATGAACAGTTCAATGCCGGAAACGCCGTAAGAAATATGGACCTTGAAATGAATCCCGGTTTGGTTTGGGAGGTTGATGCAAACCTCGGGGTAGTTGATGGCGAAATGGATTTTGAAAATATCCCGGTAGAAAAAATAACGCTTCAACTCGGCGCGGGTGAAATGGCGCTTTCGATAGGTGATAAACAGGAGCATTCGAAGGTTACGCTCCGAGCGGGAGCATCCGACGTCGATATTTATGTCCCATCACAGGCAGGACTTATGGTTAGGTCGGGCAATATCCTGACGGATCTTTCTTTCCACAATTTATCGTTAACGGCGAAGGACGGCGTATATGTGTCCGAGAACTATGACAGCTCCGAGTACAAAATAGAAATTGATGTCGTATCCGCACTGAGCGCCGTTCAAATCTTCGGAAGGTAATAACGCAATTTCCGCAACAGCATTTGCGCATTCAAAAGATGCTGATTATTCATATATTCACATCTTTTTTATTTTCCGCATATAAATGATTATCAATATGTCCGTGGAGTGATTTCTTTGCCTTGCAGCAATAAACTTAGCTCAACCCAGTTGGCAATCATTACGGCTGTCATTACGGTAATTGGCGATCTTATCGCGCTGATAGCTGCTTTGGCCGCTTTTGACGAGGAACAGCAGGGCAAAGAAGAAACCAGGCGTGAACTTGAAAATAATATCAAATATAAGCAGGACAAACTTAAATCGTATACCACCTCGTAATATTCGCTGATTGCCTTTATTTATCGAGGCATATTACCGGCGCTGTTTCCAGGTTTGTTTATATCTCTTGGCAATACCTTTCCGAAAATAATATTTCCTGAAAAATAAAAATATATTTTGTCTTATGATGCTTAAAAATAAGCGGGTTTTGGATTATAGCATCGAAATCGGACTGGAAAAAAAACTTGCATTATGATGAATATGGAAATATAATGTTTGTAAGAATTATACAGAAGGAGGTCCTTGCGGGTGGGTAACCAGATTCGAATTTTAGTAGCCGATGATAATGTAGAGTTCGGAGAAATTGTATGCGATTATCTTTCCAACTGCGATGATATCGAAGTAGTTGGCAGGGCGGAAGACGGCCTTGAAGCCATACGTTTAATTGATGAATTGAATCCGGATATTGTTATTCTTGATATTATCATGCCTCATATGGATGGTTTGGCCGTGCTTGAGCATTATTATAAGGTTCCGCCTTCCGAAAAACCGATGTTTATCATTCTGTCTGCCGTAGGCCAGGATAAAATTACACAGCAGGCTGTAAGTCTTGGCGCGGAATATTATATTGTAAAGCCGTTTGATCTTGAGATACTGGTTGAAAGGATACGCCAGCTCAAAAAGGGAGATATTCTTATAAATCGTCCGGAGAGTGTGAAAACGGCTCAAAAAACAAGGGGGATTAAGCCTTCCAGCCTGGAAAACCGGATAACGCAGATAATGAGGGATGTCGGCGTTCCCGCGCACATAAAGGGTTATCAGTACATGAGAGACGCTGTGATGCTTGTAATTGAAGATATCGAATTAATAAGTTCGGTTACAAAAAGGCTGTACCCTGAGCTTGCGCGCAGGTATAAAACCACGCCGAGCCGTGTTGAAAGGGCTATACGGCATGCTATTGAAGTTGCATGGACGAGGGGTCAGGTAGATACAATCCATGAATTGTTCGGTTATACTATCAATACAAAGAAAGGAAAACCGACAAATTCGGAATTTATCGCAATGATTGCGGATAAACTTCGTCTTGAAGCCAAGGTCAGCTAGGTTCGCCCGCTTAAGTAATAAATTCAGGAATATACGCTTAATTAAGAGTGTTTTTCTATAAAACGCTCTTATTCAGATAGGGCTGCATGCGGTTTCCGCAGCAGCCCTTTTTGTATGAACGCAGCCCTGTCTGCAAACCCCCCGCCGGTTTTCAGCATTATTCCCGCGGGCTCTGCTTCGCGGGTCGAGGCGTTGCTTCCGCGTTCCGGTTGGTACGCGGCTTTACTTCGGGCATTTTGTTCCACGGATGGCGTAAGGGATTTATTGTTATTGGTTAAAGTGTTATAATAACGAGGCGGGAGTTGCTCCGCGCGTTTATAAGCGGAGCGGTTTCTGCGGGTGTGTTTTTATGCGCGGGGAAATGGTGTTGAAACAGGCTTTAATGATGTCACATGAATATGCGAAAGCTGTTGTGAAGGAAGGGGACTGCGTTGTGGACGCCACAACGGGCAATGGCAATGATACCGTCTTTTTGGCTGAATTGGTCGGATGTACCGGGAAAGTATACGGTTTCGATATCCAGCACGAAGCGATTGATAATACGCGTAAAAAGCTTGAGGAACGCGGCTTTTTGGAAAGATGCGTGCTTATCAACGACGGGCATGAGAATATGGCGAAATATATAACCGAACCTGTAAAGCTTGTTATGTTCAACCTTGGATACAGGCCGGGAGGGGATCACAGCATAGCCACAAAAGGTGAAACCACAATGCAGGCCATACGTGCTGCTCTTGAGAAGCTGGTCGTGCACGGCCTCATACTTGTTGTAATATATCACGGCGGAGATTCGGGTTTTTCGGAACGCGATTATCTGCTCGCAAAACTTCCCGAACTTAATTCAAAAATATGCGCCGTAATGCATATGAATTATTTAAATCTTCCGAACAATCCGCCGATGCTTGTTTGCATAGAAAAACTGAAACAAACTGATTAACAGGGAAACCCGTTCCATCAAAAACAGCGTCTAACATTCATGTTATTTTTTTAACAAAAACCTTTCTGAAATATTGCAAAGATGTCCCAATTAAGTTATAATTCTAAATAATTGCAATCAATAGAATTAAAATAAGCGGGAATATGGTCTTTGAACAAGTTTTAGCGTATTATTGACTTCCGGTGAAACAGGCCCGTTTCGAAATAATTCTTATGCGGATGTTTCTTTGACACCCATGTCAATCAAATGGGTGCGGATGCTTTCGCTAAAGCTCCGGACCTATTGCCGTTGATCTGTTATTGCTGTAATTACATATAGAATACGAGGTGTGGTACGATGGCAACGATGGATAAAATTAACGACCTCTATGCCAGAAAGCAGAAAGCGGAGCTTGGAGGCGGAGAGGAACGTATTGAGAAGCAGCATGCCTCCGGTAAGAAAACAGCACGGGAAAGAATTCAGATGCTTATGGATCCGAACAGCTTTGTTGAAATTGATGCGTTTGTTGAGACGAGAAGCATTGAGTTCGGTATGCAGAAAAAGAAAATCCCGGGAGATGGCGTTGTTACCGGATACGGCACCGTTAACGGACGTCTTGTGTTTGTATCTTCTCAGGATTTTACCGTTATAGGCGGTTCTCTCGGTGAAATGCATGCGGCCAAGATAACAAAGGTTATGGATATGGCTATGAAAATGGGAGCTCCGTTCATCAGCATCAACGATTCCGGGGGGGCAAGGATAGAAGAAGGTATTGATGCCCTAAAGGGGTTTGGTGAAATATTTTACAGGAACACAATCGCTTCGGGGGTAATACCGCAGATTTCGGTTATAATGGGTCCGTGCGCGGGCGGAGCGGTATATTCTCCGGCTATAACCGATTTTGTGTTCATGGTCGAAAAAACAAGCCAGATGTTCATAACCGGGCCTCAAGTGATTAAAGCGGTAACGGGTGAAGACGTTACGTTTGAAGAGCTCGGCGGGGCTGCAACCCATAGTACGGTTAGCGGTGTTGCGCATTTCAAATGTGCTTCTGAAGAAGACTGCATAAGGGATATAAAAAGGCTTTTGAGTTTCCTCCCCGACAATAACCTGTCCGACAGCGAACTGTACGACTGCACTGATGATCTGAACCGCATTTCTGAAGAATTGAACGGTATAATCCCCGATGAACCGAACAAACCGTATGATATGAAAAAAATCATAACGACGGTTCTTGATAATTACGATTTCTTTGAAGTTCATGAGGGTTTCGCGAAAAACATAATAGTCGGGTTCGGGCGCATAAACGGGCGGACGGTTGGAATAGTCGCAAACCAGCCGCAGGTAAACGCCGGAGTCCTCGATGTTGATTCTTCGGACAAAGCGGCGAGGTTTGTACGTTTTTGCGACGCGTTCAATATCCCGCTTGTAACGTTTACCGATGTTCCCGGATATCTTCCCGGCGTCGGGCAGGAACACACGGGAATAATCCGGCATGGCGCGAAGCTGCTGTACGCGTTTTCTGAAGCGACCGTACCGAAGATTAATGTAATAGTAAGAAAGGCATACGGCGGAGCGTATATAGCGATGAACAGCAAGCATCTCGGAGCGGATATCGTTTTTGCGTGGCCTTCCGCGGAGATTGCGGTAATGGGACCGGATGGCGCTGCAAATATCATATTCAGGAAAGACATAGCAAACTCCGACAATCCGATTGCGTTCCGCGAAGAAAAAATCCGCGAGTACAGGGAAAAATTTTCTAACCCGTATGTGGCAGCCTCAAGAGGATATGTTGACGACGTAATTGAACCGGCTACGACGAGAATCCGTGTTGCCGGAGCACTTGAGATGCTCACAAGCAAGAGGGAAACAAGACCTTCGAAAAAGCACGGAAATATTCCGCTGTGATTATCGATTCAAATACAATCGGAACAACCGACATAATGAAATAGTACTGGAGGTATAATCGACATGAGAAAGTTTGTAATAAACGTGAATGGAAACAGGTATGAAGTAGAAGTTGAAGAGGTTACCGGTTCGGGCAATGCGATCGCGACTGCCGCGGCTCCGGTACAAGCGGCTCCGGCTGAACCTGCGCAACCCGTGCAGAAGGCTGCGGCTCCCGAGGCTCCAAAACCGGCGGTAAGTTCATCAGCGCCGGAAGGTGCCGTGAAAATAACGGCTCCGATGCCGGGCACAATACTTGATATTAAGGTAAAAACCGGCGATCAGGTGAAAAAGGGAGATGTACTGCTTATACTTGAAGCCATGAAGATGGAAAACGAAATTGTATCCCCGCAGGATGGAGTTATCGCTTCGGTGAATACGTCGAAGGGAGCATCCGTGAACAGCGGAGATCTGCTTGTTTCTATCAGCTAATGAAATCTGCTGTAAAAGGAGGGTGTAATAATGGGAGTAAAAATAACAGATACTACCCTTAGGGATGCTCATCAGTCATTGCTTGCCACAAGGATGAAAATTGAGCATATGCTGCCTATTATAGAGAAGATCGATCAGGTCGGGTATAATTCCCTGGAATGCTGGGGCGGCGCTACATTTGATTCATGCCTCAGGTTCCTTAATGAAGATCCGTGGGAAAGGCTTCGCAAAATCAGGGCAGCGGCAAAAAAGACAAAGCTCCAGATGCTGCTCAGGGGTCAGAACCTTCTCGGATATAAGCATTATGCCGATGATGTGGTCGAATACTTTGTTCAGAAAGCCATCGCGAACGGTATTGATATAATAAGGATTTTTGACGCCCTTAATGATACGAGGAACCTTGAAGTCGCGATGAAAGCCACGAAGAAGGAAGGCGGCCATGCCCAGGCAGCGATTTGCTATACGATAAGCCCGTTCCACAGTTTAGAGCAGTTTGTCAAGCTCGCGAAAGAAATGGTGGATGCCGGCGCCGATTCGATATGCATAAAGGACATGGCGGGCCTGTTAACGCCGTATGTGGCATATGATCTTGTAAAAGCATTGAAGGAAAACATAAAAGTGCCGATACAACTGCATACTCACTATACGAGCGGAGTTGCGTCAATGACTTACCTGAAGGCGATTGAGGCCGGGTGTGATATTGTAGACTGCGCGATTTCACCGCTTGCGATGGGAACTTCGCAGCCTCCCGTCGAACCGCTCGTGGCTACTCTTCAGGGGACTCCGTACGATACCGGGTACGACTTAAGCCTGTTATCGGATATCGCGGATTATTTCCGTCCGCTGCGCGAGGAATTCCTTGCATCCGGGCTTTTGAACCCGAAAGTTCTCGGAGTGGATATAAACACGCTGCTGTACCAGGTTCCCGGAGGAATGCTGTCAAATCTTGTTTCGCAGCTTAAGCAGGCGGGCAAGGAAGATAAGTACATGGAAGTGCTCCAGGAAGTGCCTAAGGTAAGGGAAGAGCTTGGTTATCCGCCGCTCGTTACACCGACGAGCCAGATTGTCGGGACACAGGCCGTTATGAATGTAATTGCGGGCGAAAGATATAAAATGGTGCCGAAAGAAACAAAGGCGCTTGTCAGGGGCGAATACGGCAAAACGCCCGCGCCGATAAAGGATGAAATTGCAAAGAAGATAATAGGCGATGAAGAACGCATAACATGCCGTCCTGCCGATTTGATTAAGCCTGAACTTGATAATATAAGAAATGAAATGAAAGAATATCTCGAGCAGGATGAGGACGTGCTTTCATACGCGCTTTTCCCGCAGGTGGCAACTAAGTTCTTTGAATTCAGGAAAGCGCAGAAATACAGGATTGACCCTGATATGGTCAACTATGAAGAAATGGTGCATCCGATATAACGAGGGGGGTTAAGAGGCGGAATTCCCCCTCTTTTTATTCTGTGGAAAATACGGTCCGGAACGGAAGGGGAAATGATATGTTAGGTTTTGATTACTCAAACGCTGAGGATTTTGTCAATCCGCATGAGGTTGAATATTTTCTTCCTTATGTTGAAAAGGCACATCAGTTCTTGCATGAAAAATCCGGTCCGGGAAACAGCTTTACCGATTGGGTCAGGCTTCCTGTCGAATATGACAGGGAAGAATTTTCGCGTATAAAAGACACTGCTGAACGGATAAGAAACAACTCCGAAGTTTTAATTGTTATCGGGATAGGCGGTTCGTATCTCGGCGCAAGAGCAGCGATTGAGGCTTTAAACCACTCTTTTTACAACGAGCTTCCGGGCTCAAAAAGGAACGGACCGCAGGTTTATTTTGCGGGAAATAATATAAGCTCCGACTATATTTCGGATCTTCTTGATGTTATAGACGGGAAGGATATCTCCGTCAATGTTATATCGAAATCCGGCACTACGACCGAACCGGCGATTGCTTTCAGGATTTTCAGGGAGTATATGGAAAAAAAGTACGGCGCGGCTGAAGCGAGAAAGCGCATTTTTGCGACAACCGACAGGAATAAGGGAGCGTTAAGAGCTGTTGCCGTATCCGAAGGTTATGAGACTTTTACTATTCCTGACGGAGTGGGAGGCCGATTCTCCGTGCTGACTGCGGTTGGCCTGCTTCCAATTGCCGCTGCCGGAATCAGTATTGATCAGATAATGGAAGGAGCGGCGCAGGGTTATGAGCTGTACAGCAAACCGCTGCACGAGAACCCGTCGTACCAGTATGCCGTGGTAAGAAACGCATTGTACCGGAAAATGAAAACAATTGAAATAATGGTGAACTTCGAACCGTGCCTGCATTATTTTACCGAGTGGTGGAAGCAGCTATTCGGCGAAAGTGAAGGCAAAGACGGCAAAGGTATTTTCCCTGCCGGTGTTGACTTTACTACCGATCTGCATTCGATGGGACAATATATCCAGGACGGTATCCGGAATATATTTGAGACAGTGCTGAACATAAACGCTTCACGCAGGAATATAGCGGTCAGCGAAGACAATGAAAATGCCGACGGGCTGAACTATCTTGCCGGTAAAAACCTGAGTGAAATAAACAGAAAAGCGATGGAAGGCACGATTATGGCCCATGTGGACGGAAATGTCCCCGTTATGCTGATAAACATTCCCAAAATGACTGCTTACTATTTCGGCCAGCTTGTGTATTTCTTTGAAAAGGCATGCGGGATAAGCGGATACCTTCTCGGCGTGAACCCTTTTGACCAGCCCGGTGTTGAAGCGTATAAGAAAAACATGTTTGCCCTTCTCGGAAAACCCGGGTATTAATAACAGGAATAAAAG
>JAAYXD010000069.1 GCA_012516065.1 Clostridiaceae bacterium | reverse complement strand
TTGTTCGGTCTTTATTCTTGCAAATTCGAAAGAAGTTGATATAATTAGAATAAGATTTTAAAAGGAACCGCACGGCGGTTTTTATGCATTTAAAAGGCTGCTGCGGGCAGGACGGCATAGTTTGCTGTTACGTTCATCCAGGCCATAACAAGCGCATTAAAGTTTCAGCGCGGAAAAGACAGGATTCTGCGTTACTTTTATGAGTCACCCAAGCAACGGCGGATATGCTGTTATGGCCGCGAATTTAATGCGCAATACGCCCTGACAGTTCAAACAGCCGGCGGTGAATACAAAGGCGGGCAAGACAGGAGAGATATGAATGGCAATAAAGACAATAGACGAAATAAATGAGAAGATAAGAGAAGGAAAAGCGGTTGTAGTAACTGCCGAAGAAATGATTGATATTGTGAAGGAAAACGGGGCAAAAAAAGCTGCTCAAACTGTTGATGTCGTTACAACAGGTACTTTCAGCCCAATGTGTTCCTCCGGTATGTTTATAAACTTTGGGCATTCCACTCCGCCGATCCGCATGACAAAAGTATGGCTGAACGACGTTATGGCTTATGCGGGTATCGCTGCGGTCGATGCATATATAGGCGCTACGCAGATTTCCGAAAGCCAGGGAATGGCTTACGGCGGCGCTCATGTCATTGAAGACTTTATTGCGGGCAAGGATATACGCCTTTACGCGGAAAGCCCCGGTACCGATTGTTATCCGAGAAAGTCGATAACCACAACTATAAATAAATATAATGTTAACCAGGCTTACATGTTCAATCCGAGGAACTGTTACCAGAATTACCCTGCTGCGACGAATTCCTCGGAAAGGACAATATATACATATATGGGCACACTGCTGCCGCAGTTCGGAAATGTTACGTACTGCACCTCAGGGCAGTTAAGCCCTTTGCTGAATGATCCGGAATATCGCACGATTGGTATCGGAACGCGTGTTTTCATAGGCGGCGCACAGGGATATGTCGCGTTTGAAGGCACGCAGCATGACCCCGGACAGGAACGTATGCCGAACGGAACCCCGGTTAGTTTGGCAGGAACTCTGGCCTTAATCGGAGACGCGAAAAAAATGACGACAAAATATATTAGAGCGGGAGTATTTGAAAAATACGGCGTTACATTATTTGTCGGCGTCGGTGTCCCTATTCCGGTACTTGATGAAGATATGGCGGTAAAAACTTCGGTATCCGATAAGGATATTTATACCGTAATAGTTGATAAAAGCGGCAAGACGAATTTTTCACAGCGGGTTTCGTATCAGGAGCTCAGAAGCGGATTTGTTGAGATTAACGGCAGGACGGTTCCCACTGCACCGTTATCCAGCATGAAAATTGCCAGGGAAATCGCTTCCGAGTTAAAAACACTTATTGAAAAGGGAGAGTTTTTCCTGACGGAACCTGTCGAGCTGCTTCCTAAACATGATAAACGTCTTAATAAACTGGATATAAGGGGTGATTAACATGAAAACAATCAAGGTAAGTCTTACTTTCCCTCCCGCAAAAGTGACATTTCCACTTATGACAATGTTAGTTCGTCAATTTGAGCTGGAAGTGAATATACTTCATGCGGATATCAAGCTGAACAGGACCGGTAAGCTTATAGTTGACATGACCGGAAAGAAGGAAAACATCGATAACGCGCTTGCATTCATTGAGGAACACGGTATTTTATATCACATTTTCAATGGAATGCTTACCTGGCAGGAGGATAAATGCGTCCATTGCGGAGCCTGCACATCCGTTTGTCCGTCAAGGGCCCTCACGATAAAAGCTACTGATTATATTCTTAATTTTGACAAGGAAAAATGTCTTGTCTGCGGATTGTGCATAAAGGCTTGTCCGCTTGGAATTATGCGTCTTGCCCAGCCGGACAGTGACGAATAATTGTTTTACCTGCTGCGGAAAGACAGTAAGAAGCGGGTTTGGAGTATGAAGCCGATAGAAAATGTGAAGCATTACAGAAGAATATTCAAAGGGGATGGTCTGGTTTACTTTAATTGCAAAGTAAAGCAATCCGATTTATGTATAGGAGCCGTATTAAATTTGAAAAAACAGGCTGAAGAAAGCATCAGAAAATACCGGCAGCAGGTTGAGGAGTATATCCGCAGGCAGCCGGTTTTTTTGCATAGTCTTGAGCCTGTGGAACCGCTGCCCGGAGCTCCCGAAATTGTCAACCACATGTGCAGGGCATCGGCGGCATGCGGAGTCGGCCCTATGGCCGCAATTGCCGGAGCCGTCAGTTATTATGTGGCGAAGGATCTTGTCCGGTACAGCGGGGAATTGGTGGTTGAAAACGGAGGAGATATATATATTGCCGGAAAAAAGGAGCGGGTTGTAGGTATCTACGCGGGGAAATCGGCTTTATCCGGTAGGATTGGCATAAAGATATCTCCCGGAAACCTTCCTGTCAGTATTTGCACTTCTTCCGGAACTGTCGGTCATTCATTAAGTTTTGGACTGGCAGATGCCGCAGTTATTCTTTCAGAGGACGCCTGTCTCGCGGATGCTGCCGCAACAGCGGCAGGCAACATGGTTCGCTGCCGCGATGATATAGAAAGAACTTTAAACAGGATTAATATGATCCCGGGCATATCAGGGATTCTTATAATTATCGGCGAGGAGATCGGTGTTTGGGGGAATATTGAACTGGTAAGGCTTTAACTGGAAGAAGGTGAACATATTGAACCAGGCGTGCATAATGATTCAGGTTTTCTGCGTAGTTCTGGCGACAGCAATACTGGTTTATCTTTACACTAACGGCAGAAGATCAAGGGCAACTTACAGCTATATGGTGTGCATTGGTTTGTTATTCCTGTGGCACCTGACTGAAATTTTGTTATTAATGGCCAAGGACAGCACCGGTATAATACTGGCTATAAAGCTTAAATTCCTTCCTATTGTGTACATAGGTGTATCATGGCTGTACTTTTGTTTAAGCAGCACCCATTCAAAGCTCGTTGAAAATAAGTTATTCGTAGCGCTTCTTATATTTTTCCCTGCGGCATGCTATTTCTTTTTGCTTACAAATGAATCGCACCATCTGTTTTTTACGACGTTGGACTATAAAGTTGTTACTAATGGTCCTGTTTTCTGGATCCATACGGTCGAATCGTACCTGTGTATTTTTATCGGGACTTTCTATTTTTTCATGTTTTATTTAAAAAGAAAAATAGGAATAAGCTATAAAAGGATTATATGGCTTGTTAGTGCCGTTATACTGCCTATGGCCGCAAATTTGCTGATGATTTTCGGAGTGGTGCCGAATTGGGGGCTCGATATTACTCCTCATGTTTTACTGCTGACCCTTATTTTGTTTGGACGTGAAGTCTATTACAAGGGTTTTTTAAATTTGATACCGATTGCCGCAAGGCATTTTATTGGAAATATGTCGTACGGGATAATAATAATTGATGATGAAAATCTCGTTGTAGGCGTAAACGAATCGGTTAATAAACTTCTCCCGGGGTTGTCGCTGAAAATATACGATCCGGTTCGAAAGCTTTCAGCTTATATAAGACAGAATGCCGGTGAAGAATGCGCGAATAAACTTGCCGATGTACTTGATGGGGTAAAAACCTTCGATAAAAACAAAGGTAATCTGAAAATCGCCGGCAAAAGCATATATATGGAGATCAGATGCCTGGCAAGCCCGAAACAGGTACCTGCCGGAAAAATGATAATTGTTGAAGATCGTACCGAAGAGCAGCAGCTTCTTGATGAAATCAAAAACAAAAACGCATTGCTCGTAAAAACAAATGAAAGGCTTATGCAGTCCAATTACAAGCTCATGGAAGCAAACAAGCGGCTTGAGAAATTTACTGAAACCGTAGAGGAACTGGCAATTGCGAGAGAAAGAAACCGCGTGGGCAGGGAAGTGCATGATACGGTAGGTCACACGCTTACTTTATTAATCGCGCTCAGTGAGAATGCTAAAGCAAATTTGGAATCCGACCGCAGTAAAACCGTGGAAATCCTGGATAAATGCATAGATTTGTCCAGAAAGGCCCTGAATGATATCAGGATGAGTTTAAAGGGAACATGTGAGGAAACCTTTAAGAAAACAAACCTTGAAGAGTGGATGAACTATCTTGTGAAAACAAACTCAGCCTCGGGAGTAAATGTTGAGTTTTTGATAAATGAAGGTATTCCGGCCCTTGATTCCTCAAGAGTAATGGCTATATACAGGATATGCCAGGAATCCATAACTAATGCAATACGTCATGGTCAGGCCAAGAATGTTAACATAATAATTAAAAATTTAAAAAATGCGATAAGATTGTATATATTTAATGATGGAAAAGGGTGCGCTGAAATTAAAAAAGGTTACGGGCTTACAGGGATGGAGGAAAGAGTAAATAAACTGGGGGGCAGTATTTCCTTTGGTTCTGACGGAGAAAAAGGCTTTAATATAATCGCCGAAATACCCGTTTAGCATGACTGTGCTGCTGCGGATTTTATTATAAAACCTGCGGCACGGTTCTGAAAGGAGTATATTCATTTGGAAAAGGATATAATTCGTGTGGTTATAGTCGATGACAGCCTTATTTTCAGGGAAGCAATAGCAAGCCTTCTTTCACAGGACCCGGAAATTCTGATTGTTGCAAACGCGTCTAACGGAAAAGAGGCTTATGACAAATGCAAGGAACATAATCCAGATATAGTTTTGATGGATGTACGTATGCCTGTATGCGACGGAATTGAAGGAACCAAGCTGATAAAAAACAGTTTCCCGGAGATAAAGGTAATAATGTTCACAACCTTTGAAGACAAGGATTACATTACCGAAGCGATAAGATATGGCGCAGAAGGCTACATTTTTAAGGATTCGGGCCAGGATCATATCCGTACCGTTATTAAAAGCGTAAAAAAAGGATATCCGGTTTTTCATCAAAAAGCTTTGAATACCATGGTTCAGTCAATTCCGGAAACAACGGCGGCCGAAAAAGTGAATATTGATTTAAACCCTACGGAAAGGAAGATCCTGTCCTATATCGTAGAAGGTAAAAGCAATAAGGAAATCGGCCTTCTTCTGATGCTCAGTGAAGGAAGAATACGCAATATAATAAGCGATCTTTTTGATAAAACCGGCACGTGCGACCGTACTCAACTGGCTGTTTTTGCCGTCAGGAACGACCTTGTGGATTAATAAAAAAATTCGCTGCAACGCGGCTTTGGCGCGTTGCCGATAAAAAAAAGAAAAAAGGTCAAACTGTGGGGGGCAAAAAATAAGTACAGTTTAACCTGTTTCTAGAAAGAGTAATTA
>JAAYXD010000306.1 GCA_012516065.1 Clostridiaceae bacterium | reverse complement strand
GTACATAAGCGTCTGAGATTGCGTAATAATATTCCACATTGTTTACCATACCTGGCATAATAACAGCCTCTTTAAGATTCATATCAGATACTTGCTTACACAATTGGTCATGGCATGGTCCATCTCCCACTAAATAGAGTTCAGTATTTAGGAATCGCTTAAATTTAGATTCGCTACCGTTCATTATAGTCATTAAACTTGTTCGTTAGGCAATATTTAGATATTGATGTGTGTTGGATACAATTCAACTAAGCGTTTGTAGAATGTCTTGGAGCATCCCGCGGCGTATTTCATCATCACGTTTAACAATGTAACGAATGGAATTTAACTTTTCAAAGAGTTCGCGGGCGGCCTGCTCTTTAGCTACCACATTGGGGTGTGCCGTTTGGTCTGCTTGTTTCACTTCAACCACTGCCCAACCATTGTTTTTGAGTTTAAGTATAAAGTCTGGATAATAACGTCTCCAGCGTCCTTCCAGCTCATCGTAATATTCTACGTAAAACTCATTATGTCCGACGTCGGTAATGCCACCGGTATAGTAAATTTCCTCTATTTCCTTATGCTCCACGAAATATTCAAAAAGCCGCTTCTCTGACTCGTTATTAAATATATAGGGCTCAATATGGAAACTATTCGGGTACCTCCCGTCATACATTTCCAAAGCTCTCTTGTCTTCTTCTACTACCCAATTCATGGGGAAATTCTTAGCAAGCTCAACTTCTTCCCATTCCACCTCATTGACTACCTCATAACGGAAAACCGCATCTAAAATACAACGGACGATAACCTCTATGAGGCGGTTTTCGCGGTTTACCCAAGCAAGACAACCCTCAATACCCATATCGCTGTTCCGTAAAATTTTCTCCACCTTGAGGCAGCACAAATGAGTGTACCGGCTTATCTCTTCCACCAGGGTATAGAGGGTATATCTCTTTTGCCGGCGTTGTAGAGTTTGGCTGTCCTTGACGGCGAGTTTCATCTTCTTACCATTAGTTGCCATCTGTCGTTCCGTTACGAGAGCCATGAATTCGTTCTTGTGATTGCTATAATATTCATCCAGGGCAAGTTTAATTTGGTCGATCTTCTCCAGATACTGGCGTAGAACTTTTACATGCTGCTTAGCCAGTTTTATCTTGACGTCTTTACGCTTTTGAATGGTAACCTTGCGCTTGTTCTTGCGCCCTTCAAGTTCGGACATGGTGGTGCCCAAGTTCTTCTGAATTTCACTCTCCAGTATGGCCCGGTTCTCAGTAGAGAGGAAAATAGTTGCCGTCTGGGGCATATCGCCAATGGCCCGAAGACAGCGTAAGGAAGACTGGAGAAGGAACACCTTGCTGCGGGGCCTGCGATACATGGCTGTAGCAAACAGGCTGCGGCAGTTCCATCCTTCCGTACCTTTACCCACCAGAAGAATAAACTGGTCTTCGGATTCTGGAGTATCCAGGAGCCGGAAACGGCGGATATTCTCGTTCTCAACCTCGCTGTGGTTGACCAGGATTTTAGTCAGGGGAATGCTTTTTTCTGCCAGGACTTTTTCTAACAGGGGTCTGAACTCATCCTCCAGTTCGGAAATAGTAGTGCAGTAGAAAGCGATTTTAGGTAGCAGCCCTTCACGCCGCTCTTCCCCGTATTGACGCCAGAACCGGTCTACCACGTCCCTGATAAACTCTTCTGTCTTGGTATTGGCGTAGTCAATGAATCTGACCTGCTTCAAGTGCCCGTCATCAATGGCCTGTTTGACGGAATAGAAGAACACCACTTCAGGGAGCATCTTACCATCCACATATGGAGTACCGGTGAGATTGATACACCCAGCCAGAGGAGACTTGCGGTCAAGCCGATTGATTGTCTCCCGCACGCGCTTCAGGTCGTTGGTAATTGATGTCCCGAAAGCATGGTGGGCCTCATCTACAAATACAGCCAGGTTGTCCAGTTGCTCCAGCTTCCGCAAGCGGTCGTTGACTTTCCATTCACCCTCCATATCTTTAACCACCGGGAAGAGGGTCTGCTGTCCGTTGCTGTTGTTTCCCTGCTTCTTGAGGATAATCTTTTGCACGTTCGAGACAATGATGTTGTAGGCCGAACCAGGCAATATAGAAAGCTCGGCCTGGACATCGGAAAGATAATGAAACTTTAGATTGCTGGACAGAAAAAGAGCGTATTCCTGCGGAATTACCTTGGAGAAGTCAAAATCCTGGATTTCCCGTAGAGAATCAATGATAGTGGTGTCAGGGGCAAAGACCAGGGCATTCTTGGCGAAGCGCCCGTCCCCCGGATAATGCTCGGCCAGAATAAAATCATAAAAAATCATGGTTGCCATGAGGATGGTTTTGCCTGTTCCCATGCCCAGGGCAAAGAGCCAGTTGGGGTAGGCAAGCCCCTGCAGTTCGCTATCCAGGGCTTCCAGGAGGGCTTTCTTTTGCTTGACTTCTTCCAGTTGCTCCGCTGTTAGGGATAATACATCCAACTGTGTTCCTTCCGGCAGCAAAAGCCGGCGGTAAAGTTCTTTGATGGTAGGGTTACCTTGAATTTCTTTAAGGTAGACGTAAAGTTCAAAAGCGTCCACCTGCGGTGGGCGCAAAAAGCCAACCTCCCGGATATGGCGCAAGATGTTTTGGGTCTCGGCGAATACCTTTTTAAAAAAGTCACCCTCGTAAAATCGCTCGTTCTCTTCCTGCCGCAAGCGTTTCCCAACAAATTCAGCGCAGGTGTAGCCCCGGCACTGCTCAAAAGCCTGCCACAGTTGGTCAAGAAAAGAAATTGCGCTCATCATACCACCTCAACCTTCGCTTGCTGGGTAAGCAGCATAAAATCGTGCTTAGTGACACGTCCCGTGCCCTGCACAAACCAGGCCCAGCGTTTTGAAGGGTCACGCCCTTGGAAAGCATCCAGTTTCGCCCTTAGCTCGGCGCTTAAAACAACGGGATTTTCGGTATAGATGCTGACGGCATCCACCTCGAAGACGTAAGGATATTTTTCGGGATGCTTTACCAACGGGTGATGTTTTTGCGCAGGGTTGGATTTTACCCTGGCATGAGCTACCACGCCCGTCGCAGTGGCATAAAAACAAATCCAGTCGCCCGGCTTAACTTTCCGCTTTAGGTTTTCACTGGCGGCGAAAATTCCTGCGCCAAGGAGTTTTTTGATACATTCTTCCGCAGTTTGAGCGTCATCAGACGCTACTGAAGTGAGGTAATACTTAACGTCAATACCTTCGGGCTCCGAGGGAGGTTTCTTAGGAGTTTCTTTCGGTGGCGGTTGTATGCCTTCGCCAGTGCGGATTTCTTTCGCTACCAGGCTGGCCATCAGTTCAATCAGGGAATCCACTATAGGCCCCGTTGGCCGGAGAACAGTTAAAACAGCCTCGTGTTCCATTTCGTAATCGGCCAAGAGTTCAGCCAGGGTAAGCAGTTTATCAACGGTAATAACCCGTAACTGGTGGGTGCGCTTCTCAGCAATGATGGAGTTTTCCAGTTGCTTCAGTTCAGCATCACTGCGCCCTACTACATAAAGGCCCAAAGCGTGGTCCCAATCGGGTATCTTTTGTTCGGATATAAGCCGGTCTATGTAACCGAGGAGAGTAGCCGTTTTTATGGCATAAACATCGGTTGTTTTCACTTCTACGACGATATAAAGGCCGGAAGGGGACTTCCACACGCCGTCAAACCCGATTTCCCCCTGGACGCCTTTATATCTGCCAAAGGTTACGTCAAAGCCCAGCAGGCGGCCCAAGTGGTTCACCAGGTCTTGTAAGGCCCGGTTGTACTGCTCCCCGAAACGGCGCAGGCACTCTTCCACGTAATCGCGTACCGCGCCAACGCTGGTTAGATTTTGAGACAAGAAACGGCGAAAGCGTTCCCTCGGCGTTTTCTCACCTGGAGTATCATCAAGATCGCCAACAAGTTCTAACACCTGTTCCAGTGACATCATCTTGCTCCCACCTCCAAGACCTCAAAATACTCCCCCGACAGTACATCCACAATCTTAACGGCAATTTTCTGTCCGGGTCCGGTGAGGGGGAGTTCGTAGACCCCACATACCATGTCCTTCTTCCCGGGAATATCTTGGATAGCAGGCCTAAGCACCTCACCATCATAGTTTGGGTCAATGAGGACTGCTTCTACTAATTGCCGCCAGTCGTCAATTTCTTCGGGGTCATCCTCCAATTGCAGTTTTTGCAGGAGCATGGGGGAGTAGAACTGCCGTATCTCTACCACTGCTTTGCCGCCATCCAGTTTTAAAGCTATGTCCGCTTCAGGGGGGCGTTTGAAGATAATATCTTTGCGGTCGGTAAGGATGTCGCGTATTTCAAAGGGGATGTTGACCACGTTTAAGCGTTTGGCATAATCCAACACGTCGTACTCGTGGCCGCTGCAAAGAATAAGCACGCCGCGCCTGTAGGTCGCCTCTATTTCCTTTTCGCCTTTGGAGAGTATCTCATCAAAAACTGCCTGTACATCCTCTTTGGAACAGACCCGGTTTAGTTCTACCACCTTGACCCATTTGCCGTCCAGAATGCCATCAAAAAAAGAGCGTTTTACCGGTTCTACCCCGTAAAGTTTCATCACTATCTCTTTGGCCTCCAAGGCATTCTTAAAAATGTCGTAGTGGTTGACGTTATAAACGGCAAAGGCGGGGTAAAACTTTTTCCCTTCGTCCAGGAGGGTTTGCTGTTGTGTCTCTTTCTGCTGTTCTTTGATGATTTGTGAGACCCTTTGCGCTGTGGTATGAATAGCCCCTAAATTGATGTCGCTGCCAATCCAGCGGCGGCCTAGCTTCTGGGCTACTGCTAAGGTAGTGCCGGACCCGCAGAAAAAGTCGGCAATCAGGTCCTCCGGGTTCGAGGCAACCAGCAGTATTCTCTCGACCAGTTCCTCTACTTTCTGCGTTGGATAGCTTAAACTCTCTCCCCCCAATTGGCCACTAATGTCATCCCATATGGTTGTAGCTTGTCTCCCTTCTTGTTCATCAAGATACCGCTTTTTATAGACACGCTTTCCTTTAAAAACCAATAACCCCTGTTGATCAAGCTGTTGCATAGTCGATATTGGACATCGCCATCCGTTAGGAGGGGGCTGTGCTCCCTTATACTCATAGAAATAACCAATACTACCAGCGGGTTTAGTAAAGTGGTCTAATCTGTACCGCCGACCAGTACCTTCTTCAATATTGTTATAAAAGTTGCTGATGTAATCCTCATCTAACGGAATCAACACTGGATTAAAAGTGAAATCTGAGGATTTCGTATAGTACAAGATTCTGTCATCGACCACGCCGAATTTACGAGAATCATTATGTGAATCCGCTCGTTTCCAGATAATCTCATTTCGGAAATTTCCAGGGCCAAATATTTCGTCTAATATGAGCCTCAAATAATGAACTCTATGCCAATCACAATGCAAGAATATAGCACCGTCCTCCGCCAGTAGCTCCCGCATCAACTGTAGTCTCTCGTACATGAACTGGAGGTAGAGGTCGTTGGCCCAGATGTCCGTATACTGCTTCTCTTCGATTACCGAAATATCACCTTCTAGCTGCCTGCCTTTCAGTTTAATACGCTTCCGGTAGTCAGCTTTAGAATCAAAGGGAGGGTCTATGTAGATGAGTTTAATCTTTCCTCTGAACTCTTTCATTAAATGGCTCATTACCTGCAAATTATCGCCCCAGTAGAGGCGGTTAACCCAGCCGTCTTCAGCCGGCTCACCATATTGTTCCTTAAGTTGCGCTTCATAATATTTCACGGCTCGCAAAGGCCGTTTCCCTAGCCAGTGGAGCATGGGACGGCCAGGAGCTTCCTCAATGTCGAACATCGTTAACTGCTTATCCTGCGCCAAAAATATCCCTCCCATCCGATATTATTAATATACTCTCGCATTTTAGGCGTCGCCGTTTGTTTAGAAACAACTTATTAATTAGCTGCTCTCCAACCCCAAAAACTGCTGGATTTCTTTCATCTCCACCAGCTCTTCAACTGTCCAGTAGCGGTGGAATCTGTTTTTGTAGCGAAGTTCCCACCACCTGCGGAAAAGCGGCTCAAGTTCATCGAACATCGGCCAGCGGCTCCACTTCATTTTTTCTCTCAATTCTTCCAGCGTCCAGACACTGCCGTCTTCTTTTTTGGGTATGTTAATGCGCCCGTCAGATTGAATAACCACCTGCGGCTGTGCAATCCCTCGTTGAAGTCCAATCATAGTGCCAACCTCCTCTGGTTATTTATCGGAAAGATTTATCAAGCAATCAAGCTCAAAGCTCAAAGTCTGGTAATAATCTTGTTTTGGGCTTACTGCCTCAAACCACCGGGTAAGGTTTGCTGAAGCCCTGCCGAGCGTGGAACCGTCGTCTCCAACGCGGTCCCGCTTCAGCGGCTTCAGACGAACCCGTCTTTGACCAAGGTCAAAGCTCAAAAATATATATAGCGGTTTTGACATTTTGACCTTCCGTGCGCGGTAAGTGTTCATTCACCGCTGTCTTCATCGTCCGCTTT
>JAAYXD010000068.1 GCA_012516065.1 Clostridiaceae bacterium | reverse complement strand
ATTTTTACGGCAGATGAGCCGCCAGATGTGTCCTTGTGTAAACCCGGTAAAATGCCTCGCGCAGTTCCTCCTCACTGACATTATACAGGCTCTCCCACTGTTCCTTATATAATGCATAGGCGAGAAACGGAACGAGACCTGTAAAGAATTCCAACACAAGAAGTTCCTGTTTGTCATCGGGATAATGAATACCTTTTGCGCTGTATTCCCTGCGGATGTTTTCAATTTCCGAATTGATTATTATTTTCCCCAGTTCCATTACTATCGAAGGTTTGGCGTCATCCTTCGCCGACTCTGCTATCGCTATTTTTATTATCTTCCTGTTCCTGGTAACAAAATTTATATATGCATCAAACAGCTTCCTGTAACCGCCTTCGGAAGAAATATCAGAAGTGTTTCCGGCTGACTGAACGAGCAGATTCTTTGCTTCCTGAAAAAGATTCGACAAAATGGTCTCAAGTATTTCATTTTTGCTTTTAAAATAATAATATATAAGAGCCTTGTTTACACCGGCTTCTTTTGCTATATCATCCACCCTCGCGCCGTCAAAACCTTTTTCCGAGAATATTTTCTCGGCCGTTTTAAGTATCCTCGCTCTTGTTTCAACAGAATCCCTCATATGCCCGAAAACCTCCGGAAATATTAACTAACCATTCAGTTATATATTATTACTAATAGCAGGAATTGTCAATTCATCTTTGAATCCGCGCATAATGGATGCGGTTTTATAAAAGCGATTCAAAACTCACGGGCTCCGGTTGATTATTCGTTAAAACTTTTGCTCTCATAGATTTCGGTTATTATTTTTTCCATCGGCAGCTCTTTTATCGATATGTCGGAGAACTCGCACATCTCCGTGAGCTGTCTTATTACCGCGTTTATAGAATTGTTTTCAAGGTCGACTTCCATTGTATATTCAAGGTCCGAATTCTTCTCAATTACCTTTACTCCGTCGAGTTTAATATCAGCCACGGGCTCTGTAAGAATAACGCGTATTATCTTTTTCGCTCCGAGATTCATCTTCAGGTTCTGAAGAGTGCCATCAAAAACCTTCTGCCCGTGGTTTATTATGATAACCTTCCTCGCAAGCTGTTCGACATCCTCGAGATCATGCGTCGTAAGAATGAAAGTAACTCCCTGCCTGTTCATTTCCCTGATAAATGCCCTTATTTTCTGTTTAGCTATTACATCGAGACCTATCGTCGGTTCATCGAGAAATACAATTTTGGGCCTGTGCAGCATTGCCATTACAAATTCGCATTTCATGCGCTCTCCGAGCGAGAGAACACGCGTGGGCTTTTCAATTATATCTTCGAGTTCAAAAAGACTCGTTAATTCATCGAGCGTTTTCTTAAACTCCTTTTCCGGAATT
The DNA here is from genome assembly GCA_012516065.1 of Clostridiaceae bacterium. Lineage (GTDB taxonomy): Bacteria > Bacillota > Clostridia > DSM-8532 > DSM-8532 > DTU069. Next base: position 8,641 of record JAAYXD010000068.1, on the reverse strand, counting down.
GAATAAATGGCCTTATTCATATGGAAGCTGTCTACAGGCGGAATATCCCATACAAGCTGTGATTTCTGCCCGAACACGGCGCCTATATGGTTCACATATGTGTTTCTGTCCCTGAACGGCGTATAGCCCATAACCGAAATATTCCCGCTCGTGGGGTAAAGCGTTCCCGTAAGCATTTTTATAGTCGTCGATTTTCCCGCCCCGTTAGGGCCCAAAATACCGGCGATTTGTCCCTCTTCAACCTCAAACGATACATTATTAACCGCATTTATGCTGATTCTTTCACGGCGGAAAAAACTCTTTAAAGTATCGGTAAAACTGCTTCCCCTTCTGTATGTATAGTATGTTTTCGTTAAGTTGCTTACGCTGATTATCGCCAATTGTTTATCCTCCTACTCCTTCGTATAAACGGATCATATATTTGAACAGCAAAACTCCTGCCGCTGCAAACAAAAAGCATGGGAGCACCGCGATAAACGCTATGCCGTCCGCTTCACCCAACAGGGCTGCCGCAGGAAAATACCCTATCATCGCAACGGGTATGATAAATGAAGTAACGGCTGAAATCGTTTTGTGGAATATGTTCTGCGGGTATCTTCCGAAATATTTGATGCTGTCAAAAATCTCGGGCAGTCTTGAGTTTCCGACCCATTTGAACGATGTGGCCGCCATGATGAATGAAATACCCATCATAACAAAGACCCCCGATATAAAAAGTATCAAAAATTGCAAAGCCATGAGTATTGAAACCGGTCCGGCATGGGACAGCGCAGCCGCAAACAATACCGCTCCGCCGAGGAAAAGGCCGGCGCCGCTGAAATCAACCGTTGAAGCAGTGAGAAAAAACAGGCAGTCAACAGGTTTTATTAATACGATTTCGAGGCTGCCTTCAATGATATGCCGCATTGTCGCCCATAAAACACCGTTAAAAAGGATATTCGCTATCCCTGTTGACATCGTAAAAACAGCCTGGATCAGCAGTACCTCGTAAAGAGACCAGTTCGGGAACTCTGCACCCGACCCGTAAATTAACAGAGTAACAAGCGGGAAAAAAGCATTGCTTGCAAGCATAATAAAGTTATCCAAAATGAAATTGAGCCGATATGTAATCGCTGTTGCTATAGAAATCTTTATGCATTCCCTGTATATCCGAATATATTTTTTCAGCATTTTTCCTCCAGTCACGCTGTTATGCACCAACCCCGGTAAACCTTTTCATTGACAGACGGTAAACATATTCGCTGAAAAGAGCCGTCACAGCTACGGCAGCAGCCTGCAGCCCAACAATGTGCGGAATCGGCATCGACACACCCGCAAGGTTATAGCGGCCTATAAAAACCATCGCAGGAACATATGACACGTATTGAAACGGCAGAAATAACATAAGCTTCTGCACCAGCGGCGGGAAAAACATCAAAGGGATTAACCCGCCTGAAAATATACTTTGAAAAAGAAGATATACCCTGCGCACACCACTGGCCTGCACAAGCCAGAAAGCCGTCATGCCAATCGTGTAGTTCAGGTACAGGTTCATAAGAAACGCAAGAATCACCGATATAATTGCCCAGCCGTAATTAGCGGGCTTCAGGTTTACTTTGAATATAAAAACAAATATAAAAAGACAGGGCAGGAACTCAAAAATAAAGCCAAGGATTCTGTGCCCTATTTTCTGCGACAGCGCAAAAAAGCGGTGGTGTATCGGACGCAGCGCAAAGGTAAGAAATTTACCGGTCCGCACAAGCATCTGAAGGTTCCAGTCCGCGAAATCCATTGTAAGATAACCGATTAAAGTTGTGACTCCGAAATAGGTCAGCATTTGGGAAAGCTCCATTCCATTCAGCGAAGCCTTCCCTGAATAAACAGCCGACCAGATAAAATACTGCACAATGAAATAAACCGGCCCTACAAAAATTGAAACCATCGAATGTGTGCGGTATGCGCTCCATTCTTTATATGTAACCAGTGCCACAGCCCTGATGACCTTAAGCTTTTTTGCGAGATAATTCATCATTTCAGCCCCGACCATATGATTGTAGCCACATTGAACAGCGCATGAGCATGCCATGTATAACTCGTGAAAGGCACAAACCATGATGCTACAAGTTTTTCAAACGGATCGATAATCAGGCAGCATGCCCCGGCACCCTCGTGAAAATATGTACCTTTCGTATAAAATGTTGTGAGGTTATACCTCATATCCGGGCCAAGGCCGTACAGACGCGGAACACCTCCCGCGTTCCAGCAGTAATCCTTTATATCGCCCGTAAGATAGAACGATGTCATCTTTTCAACGGCTTTTCTTCCGATTATACGGGTTCCTTCATATGTTGTACCGTTGTTCAGAAGCATCATCCCGAATTTATTCAGATCATAAGCGGTCGAAAACATTCCGCCTCCAGTTGACGGAATCTTGCTCCATATACTGTCATCCTGCTTTTCGCCGTTCAAAAACGACAGCAATCTTTCTTCCCTGTATTTATTTTGGATATTCATCCTTAATGCCTGTTCCCTTGTAGGCGTAAAGCCCGTATCCTTCAAACCGCACGGCTTGACTATGTTCTCAACAATATAGTCGTGCGCGAATACGCCGCTGACCCTTGTTATAATCTCGCCGAGTATTACATAGCCGAAACTGCAGTACGCCCATTCTTCACCGGGATTCTTGTACAATCCCGCGGAAAGGGCGGCTTCAATCCAGTTCGTCCCCTCCATTTTCTCGATAAAATACCACGGTGATTTAAAGTATTTGTTTTCAAATGAGCCGGGATCGGGGTACATACCGGATGTGTGCGACAGCAGGTGGGCAATGTTTATTTTGTTGAACGGCGGTTCCTTGAATTCATCAATGAATTCACCCACTGTCTGATCGAGCCTCAGCATTCCATCCTCCGCCAGCTTGAATATCGCAACCGCACAGAATAATTTCGTAATTGACGCAATCCATTGTATTGTGTCAGGCTGCAGCGGGCGGTCGTCGTCCTCCCTGTACGATAGTTTTCCCATGGCCGCATTTGCGAATATTTTGCCGTCTCTCGACAGGCAGTAATTTGCGGACAGAATTTCATTTTTCTCGATCATTTTTCTAAAATGATTGTCGAGAACAGTCAGCCTTTCTTTGTCGTATCCTACTTCAGAAGGCAGATAAGGAGTATCGGAACGTATCATGAACTCCACCTCTTTCTTTTTGTTTTTCAAGCCTTACCGGTCAGCCAGGATTACCGTTGTAATTATCAGTCCTCAAGATGTCACAGGCAGATGCATCCCCGGAATAAGAAATGCTTAAGGTAAATTTAATACTGGTTTTCTTATTTTATGAAATTTTTTAAAATAAATCAAGCCAATTTTCAAGTTAATTGACAAAGTAAATAAAAACCTGCAAAATGAAATCTGGTTGTCCATTCACGTTCTGAAACGAGTAATGGATATATTTATAAACGTTGAGATAACAGGAGGATTAAAGAAAAGAATGAGGCCTGTCCTTATATAGGGCATAGGCCTCTTTGTAACTTTAAATGAGAACAGCAAATCTATTATTTTTTGTGTTTTGAGAAAGTAATCAAGCGTTTGTTGCGGTGCTCCATATTAACTTTTCAAACAGTACCGGCTTTATGCTGTACTGATGGTAAAAACACGCTAAACCCGGAATAGTTTGCCCAGGTCTGTACCTGTCCTTAAGAATACCGGTATCGTATCAAGAGGCGCCTCGGCAGTCACAGTATTTCCACCTGCCAGTTTCTCCCCGGTCCATGCGTTTTCCCAGTCAGTTCCTGAAGGCAGGTAGACCTCACGCGCCTTAAGACCCTTGTACATGACAGGTGCTACCAGAATGTCCGGTCCAAACATATAGGCGTCTTCACAATTCCACGCCATCTTATCCTCAGGAAAATCATAAAATAGCGGACGCATTACCGGAGTACCCCTCTCATGGGCAGCTTTCATCTGTATTTTGATATAAGGTTTTAAGCGCTCGCGTAAGAAAAGATATTTCTTTAAAATTTCATAAGCCTCTTCACCGAAGCTCCACACCTCATTAGGTGCGCCGGAGCGGCAGGTAGCTCCACCGGTAGTCCCTACCTGCGGCTGCTCCGGAACGCGGCAGCCGTGCAGGCGCATGACTGGACAGAAAGTGCCCCATTCAAACCATCTTACCAGCAGTTCTCTGAACTGCGGGTCTTCCGGGTTTCCACCATGAAAACCGCCGATATCGGTGGTCCACCACGGTATTCCTGCCAGTCCCATATTAAGGCCTGCCGCCAATTGGCAGCGGAAGCTCGAAAAGCTCGAATGAATGTCACCTGACCATACAAGTGCACCATAACGTTGGCTGCCTGCCCATGCGCAACGAATCAGGTTTATGATGTTTTCCTGGCCTTCGGCCTCCATCCCCTCGTAAAAGGTCTGTGCGTATTTTACCGGATATATATTGCCGATCTGTACATCCGGACCCAGATAATAGCGGTAATTATCAAAGTCGTAAACTCCGTATTCCGGTTCCGCTTCATCCAGCCAGAATATACGAATGCCTTTATCGTAATAGTTTTCTTTTGCCTTCTGCCATACATAACGGCGTGCGTCGGGGTTTGTCGCATCAAAATGGATGGTATTGCCCTGAAAATCCATACATATGCGCATACCGCGTTCTGTCCGGACAAGATAACCTTTTTGAAGCATTTCCTTGAAATTTTCGCTGCGGTAATCAACTGTAGGCCAGATGGACACCATCAACTCTATGCCCATCTCGCGAAGCTCCCTGATCATGGCATCGGGATCCGGCCAGTAGACTGGATCGAATTTCCATTCACCCTGCAGATACCAGTGAAAGAAGTCTACCACAATAACCGATATGGGAAGATTTCTCTTCTTATACTCACGTGCGATGTTGAGTAGCTCTTCCTGAGTCTGATAGCGCAGTTTGCACTGCCAGAAACCCATGGCGTAATCCGGCATCATAGGTACCGTGCCTGTAACGCCGGCATATGCCTCCACGATCTCAGCGGGACTGTCACCTGCTGTCACCCAGTAATCCATAATACGTGTGGACCTCGCGTACCAAGATATAATATTCTTACCAAAGGTTACGCGCCCTATGGCCGGGTTATTCCACAGGAAACCGTAGCCGAGGCTTGACAGGCAGAATGGAACACTTGCCTGCGAATTGCGATGGGCAAGCTCCAGTTCGGTACCTTTTAAGTCGAGGTACGGCTGTTGATATTGTCCCATACCGTAAATTTTTTCATACGGACTTTGTGATTCAAAGCGCACCGTCAACTCGTAATCCCCGCCGATAATAGGCTTAAACTCACGGGCTTCAATATCAAGCGCGGAGCAGTAATCGGCATTTATGTCTTTACGGTTGCGCAGGTATTCATCCAGCAAAACCTGCCCTTTTTGATTATAGAAAGTAATCTTTCCGGCGTTGGTTATAACCGCTTTTATTTTTCCGTTACGAATGGAGGCCGAATAGGGACTTATTTCAATATCAGCAGAGCCTTCTGCCTTAAGAAGGGCCCAGTCCTCTTCGGGCATTGCGGGAAGCTTTGTAGCCCTTACGCGAAGGCTGTTTTGTCCCCAAGGCTCTATCCATAGTGTTTCGGCATCATAACGGTAGATAAGTCTGGAGCCGTCTTTTGAAAACATTGAATTATTTACCTTTTTTTCTTCCGGAAACAAAGCCATAATAAATCCCTCCGTTTTATCATATTTAAATTTTTTCAGTCTGATAATTCTTCAAACTTGGTCTCAGTTCCTGAAACTCCTTCTCAAATTGCAACTTCTCTCCTTCTTTTAGACATGGCAAAATCACATTAATTTTTGTTCCCATAGAAGGCATACTTCTGATAAACAGCCTTGCGTTATTATAATATCGCCTGATTCGGTAAACGACATTTTCAATACCAATACCCATATTATCAGGGCGCCAGTTTTCGCTAAACAGCGCGCGGATTGTTTCTACTTGATGCTTCGTCATACCACATCCGTTATCATAAACGGATATAAGGAGTTGATCCTTATGATAACGCCTAACACTGACCTCCAGCATGCCACCGCTTTTCATATTGGAAAACCCATGCATGATTGAATTCTCAACAAACGGCTGGATCAGCAGCTTCCGTATATATTCATCAAGCACGTTTTCATCCGAGCGGATGATATAGTCAAACAGCCTGCCGCAACGTTCCTTTTGCAGCATCAGGTAGTTGTCAAGCTGCTGCAGCTCTTCCCGTATGGTTACGGAGCTGCCGGATTTGTCGAAAGTATATCGCATACAGGTTGAGAGAGCCTTTAACAGTTTTGCAACCTGATGGTTTCCCTGTTGGATGGCGGTACAACCTATCATGTTGATGGTATTGGCAAGAAAGTGTGTGTTGATTTGAGATTCCAAGGCCAGTATCTCGGCCTCCCTTTGCATGTCGAGAGCCTTTAGTTTTTCACTGTTTTCCTTTTCCCGCTGTTCATTAATTTCTTTAAGACTTAAGACCATTCTGTTGAACGCTTTTGAAATACGTGAAAACTCATCGTTTCCGGTCAGCCCTATAGTAACGTCCAGCCTTCCTTTTTCAACCTCTCTAATTCCAGCAAGGAGGCGCTTTATAGACGCGTACGCCTTTCTTAATATACTAGTTGTGATACACAGATAGGCAAGCAGGACTGAAAAGACAATTAACATCATCACCTTATTGTAAAAGTATATTCCGGATAAAACCTTTTTTCGGTCAGATACGTTTACAATGCGCACATTATATGATCCCGTGTCCGCATATCGAATAGTATAGCTGTTGTCGAACTTCTCATCATTAATGTTCCTGCCTATTCGACTTATGTCAGAATGAGCGATATAATCCCCGTTTTCAATAATAATAGCGCTCTGGCCTTCTTTAGCGCCTGGATCGTTGCTTCTGGCAAGTGTTTTATTAAGACTTCCGGAACTCACTGTCATAATCAGAAAACCTTCGGGTGCATCCTCGTAAAAATTCCAAAGTTGTATGGCAATGTGAAACATATTGCCGTATGACGCAACTGTGCGCTCATCAGCAAAAAACCTGACCTTCCTGCTTATCCTGCATTCTTTCAATATCGTATCGAGCATTTCGTTGCTTTCCGGATTCCAAATCCTAGTGCACCAAACGATATCACTGCTCCGGTTATAACCAAATAAAATTCCGCTGTTCGTAACCAGATTTACTGAAATCACATCGGCATTCAACGCCATATACGACTTAATAATCGCTGCGGCACGCTGGTTTACAAGTTCAACAGGCAGGCCGTTATCAGTTTCATGTATAAGCTTCCGGATTTCGCCATCAATCGCCAGAGAGAAGAAAACAGTGTAATAGCTTTTCATTAGAATGGATACTGAACTTTGCTGAGCTGTCAACATCTGTTTTTGCATTGCTTCTGTAGCATCAATAAGGTAAGATGAGTTAAATTTGAAAGTAATTACTCCGAATACAACCCCGAAGATGATAGTGGCAGTGACAAACAGAGTAGTAAGCTTAAGCATGAAACTGGATGAAATGCGATTGTACAAAAGATTCACCGGTGCCATAAAGCCCGTACCTCCGTACATTTATCAGTTGCTCTAAAAATATGCTACTCCTTTATAGCCCCAGCAGCAAGCCCTCCAACGATGTATTTTTGCAGGAAAATAAACATCAGAATAACCGGTAAAACAAGAATCATGCCGTAAGCCATGATATAATTCCATTTAGTACCGTACTTGTCCATGTATTTGTATATGTTTGCAGTAAGAGGCCGCATTTTATCGCTGACGTTAAAGGTCATGGAATAAATCAAGTCGTTCCACCCATGCAGAAAACTTATTACAATGATGGTGATAAGTCCTGTGCGTATAATCGGCAGAATAATACGGATAAAGGAGCCAAAGGCATTGCATCCGTCAATTCTTGCCGCGTCGTCAAGCGATTTTGGCAGTTGTAGAAAATACGGCCTTAAAGTAACAACAATAAACGGTATGGAACCGGAAGCAATAGCCATTGCCGGAGCAGGATAAGAGTTTAAAAGTCCGGTTTTGGAAAACGTAAGATAGAGGGGGGTCAGCAGAAGCGACGCCGGCATCATTTGCGTGACCAGGAACAGGAGCAGGATAATGGATCTGCCAGGTATCTTAAAACGTGCCATGCCATATGCCGCAGGAACGCCCAGTACGAAAGAAATACTCATCGCAAAGGTTGCAATTACCACACTGTTTTTTAAGGATATCAAAAAATCCCGGCTGCCAAGCTGTTCAGCCCATGGTTTTAACGTAAAGGTATGCGGGTAAAATGTCAGCATCGAATGGATTTCCAGATCGGGTTTGAATGAATTGATTGCCAGCCAATAAAGGGGAAATAAATGAACGAGCCCGATTATTACACCGCATACTGACAGTATAATCTTTTTTCTGCCTATCGAGCCTGACAAATTATCCAGCACGCGCGCTGAACTCTTTTTATGCACTCCGGCTTCCGATGTCATATAATAACCTCCTTTATCCATCAACTGTTCTGTTAACTTAATAATGAAAATGAGACCTGAAACGCCTCTGGTATAATGGAAATTGTCACAAAACCATTACCTCCCAGAAAGGAGCGTTTAGGTCTCATGACTATTATACCATCAAACGTAGTATGTCCAAGGTGTT
>JAAYXD010000067.1 GCA_012516065.1 Clostridiaceae bacterium | reverse complement strand
CGTAGGATCCCCCGAAAGAATATAACCAACAATCTGGCTGATTGGGTTATATCCCTTTTCCTTCAATGCCTCATAAACAGCCAAAAGTATCTCCCTTGCCTGGTTATTTCTTTCTTTATCCACTTTAAACATCATGGTTTCGTAATTCAACCCAATCACTCCATTTCCCTGCCGATAAAAAAATCAAATAACAACCATATATTACTATAGTAATATATTCGTACAAACATTACAATATGTTGTTTTTACAAACATTTCTACCGGATAGTTATATAATATGTCCTAATATGACCCCGTTTAAGCTTTTTTCCAACCGCACATTTTTTATCTTCCCCGCAAGATCACCATCATGTTCCGCATGAACGGGAATATAGTTTACAGTTAATCCTTCCCATAATTTACCCCTTTTTTGCTCAAACAAAACATCCATATTTTTCCCAATATACCCTGCCCTGTAACGTTCTTTCGATTTCTCGCATATTTCAAAAAGAATTTTGCTTCGTCTTTCCTTTTCGGACATAGGTATCTGATCCGGCATATTTGCCGCTTTGGTCCCTTTTCTCGCCGAAAACTTGAAAATGTGAGCCTGGCTGAAACCAATTCTTTCTACAAAATTACAGGTTTGTTCAAATTCCTCCTGCGTTTCCCCGGGGAATCCGGCCATTATATCGGTTGTAATCGCCGCATCGGGAAATGTTTTCCGTATAATTTTCACGATATTTTCATATTCCGCTGTTGTGTACTTGCGGTTCATCCTTTTCAGCGTTTCATCGCACCCGCTTTGAAGTGATAAGTGAAAATGCGGGCAAAGCTTTTCGGCCTGCGCCATTTTCTTAACAATATCGTCAGACATATAAAGGGGTTCGAGTGAACCGAGCCTGATCCTCATTATGCCTTCAATCCGGTTTATCTCATGTATAACGTCCAACAGCGTAGTTCCCTTGATATCCTTGCCGTAAGAAGTTATGTGTATACCCGTGAGCACAATTTCGCAAAAACCCTTGTCTGCAAGCGACTTAGCCTCATCTATTATGCTTTCCGGGCTTCTGCTGCGGATTTTCCCCCTCGCGATCGGGATTATGCAGTAACTGCAGAATTGGTCGCATCCGTCCTGTATTTTCAAAAACGCCCTTGTATGACCGGTGTAGCGATTAACTTTCAGATCCTCGTAATCACTCAATTCGCGCCTTTCGGAAACAATCACGTTTTTAGTTTCCAAACCTGCCTGTTCAACGAGTTTAAGAATTTCACCCTTATGGTTGTTGCCTATTACAAGATTCACTCCGTCAACAGCCAATACCTCATCCGGAGCAATCTGCGAATAACAGCCGACTGCCGCGATTATTGCCCTGGGATTGGTTCGTTTCGCCTTGCGAATCATCTGCCTTGATTTTTTTTCGCTTAACTGCGTAACCGTGCATGTATTTATGACATAAACATCCGCCGGGCTCTCAGGAGGCACAACTTTATATCCTCCTTCTTCAAAAATCCTTTTCATTCCCTCGGTTTCATAAATATTAACTTTACATCCAAGTGTGATGAAAGCCACTGTTTTCATTAACAACACCCGCTGGCATTCAATATTTATCAGTATCTTTATTCTCTCAGAAATTATGCGACAGCGCAATGGCGATTAAAATATGGCAGTTAAAAATTTAATAAAATTGTAATTGACTAATAATGCCATACCGGATAATATATACATAGTTTAATCTATGTCGGTAAAATACGCTGGAAGGGCGGTGTTGTATATGATAACCTTTAATATCATGCTAAAATCGATAAATGACGTAAAGGATTTCGTCAACATTGTTAACCGGTATGATTTTGATGTTGATCTCACATCCGGCCGATATATTGTCGATGCAAAATCGATCATGGGTATATTCAGCCTTGATTTAAGCAAGCCCATAAAAGTTGAAGCACATACCGAAGAT
>JAAYXD010000066.1 GCA_012516065.1 Clostridiaceae bacterium | reverse complement strand
TCAGTTCCATAAATCCTCCGGAAATATAGTGAAAATAAACATACAGTAATTATACAATTTAAAAGGAACTATTGCAAACGTCTGTTCTTTTTTATTTTTTCGGCGCATATCTTAGGAAATAATACTAAAACGCAGCGGGTGGTTAGCGGGTCGAGAAAGGAAACGCGGGAAATAAAGCAGAGAAACCGATACTCCTCAAACAGGGAGTGCATGGAGGATATTTATTTGCATCGTTCTTTTAAAAAAAACCATTATGTTATATAATAACGTGGAAAAAAGGCTTTTTGAAAAGCCGATTATAAACATTGAATCCGGTGAATTTATGGAAAAGATAAACATCCATGGTGTATACATTAACAACATAACAATGCAGGAAGCCGTTGAAAAAATCAGGGAGTGGCTCGGCGCAGACTCTATTAACGCGGTGTACACTCCGAATTCCGAAATCATTATGCAGGCGCAGAGGGATCCCGAGCTGAAAAGCATTCTAAATAACGCCGGAATGTTGATCCCCGACGGCGCGGGCGTCGTGCTGGCTTCAAAAATACTCAGGACGCCTTTGAAGGAAAAGGTTTCGGGAATTGATCTTGTAAAAAATCTTTTTAAAACCTTTTCGGGCAAAAACGTGGGGTTTTATATATTAGGAGGACGTCCCGGGGTTGCAGAAATCGCTGCGGTAAATATAATGGAAGAATACGGGAAAGTAAAAATAAAAGGTTATCATAACGGCTATTTTAGTCCTGAAGAGGAAGATCGCATTGTCGACCTTATTAATCAATCGGGAGCGGATATCCTCCTTGTCGGGATGGGCGCGCCGAAACAGGAATTCTGGATACACCGGAATATGTACCGGCTGTCATGCAAGGTTTGCATCGGTGTGGGAGGAAGTATTGATATATTTGCCGGGAAGGCTTCACTGGCTCCCGAAACAATCCGGAGACTTGGCTTTGAATGGCTCTACCGGCTTATCCGTGAACCAAGGCGCTATAAGCGCATGATGGATCTTCCCCGTTTTATTGTTCTTACAATCAAAAAACGCATATTTAAAAAATAGCAGGTGCAGTTATGTATATCCAGGTACATGTGTCAACAAGAAAAAAGAAAAGCCGTATCCCGATGATGCTTGCCATATCCGCAGTTCTTGCTGTTTTAACATTCGCGGCGAGAAAGCTGGCCGTTTCACGGCCGGATATTACTGAAAAATATTATTCCAGCGGTATTTTCCCTGTAACTTCGGCAATCCAGACAGGGATTTCAAACATTTTCCCTTTCTCGCTGTATGAAATATTTATAATGCTTATTGCGCTTATCTTCCTGTATATGCTGTACAGGCTCGTACGTTCGATTTATCTGAAAAATTTTTCAGAAGAAGCGGCACGTTTTGCTGCCTTTATTGTTTTTGCCGTGTCGTTATGGTGGTTTTTATTCAACTTTTTATGGAATCTTAACAATTACCGGATTCCGCTGAAAGATCGGCTCGGTCTTCAGGTAGAAATGTATTCGGAATCCGAATTGTCCTCGACATATAAAGCCCTTGTTCTGCGTGCAAATGAAATACGTTCCGGCCTGCAGTTAACGAACGAAAACACACACAGGCGCAAAATGGTAAAAACCGTATTAAAAACCGCATGGGAAGGATATAAACCGCTTTCCGAGAAATATCCATTTTTCAGTTCGAGACGCGTAAACGTAAAAGGTCTTATTTTCTCGCGTATTCAAACCATATCCGGATATGCCGGGGTGTACAGCTTTTTAACGGGCGAGCCGAACATCAATATTGAACCTCCTTTGGTTACGCTGCCGCATGCCGCGTGCCACGAAATCGCGCATCAAATGGGAATTACATTCGAAGACGAAGCGAATTATGCCGGGTTTTTGGCATGCAAAAACCATACCGAACCTCTGTTCCAATACTCAGGATACCTGTCCGCGATTACTTATACGGGCAATGAACTATACCGTCAGTCCCCGCAGTTATACGAAGAAATATCACTGCTTCTGATTGACGAAATAAAAGACGATCAACGTAATGTAAGGAATTTCTGGGACACATACCAAAAGGAAAGGATCACAAAAATCGCCGATGACGTTAACGAACTCTATCTGAAAAGCAATAACCAACCTGACGGGCTGCGAAGTTACGGGAAATTTGTAGACCTGCTAATCGCGGATTTTCTCGAGGACGGGGAAATATAAACCGGAAATACGTTTTAATAAACTATTTCAGCCGGTTAATCAAATCTACCGTCAGCGCATAAACGCAGTCCAGTGTAACGGCTTTGTCGGGGGTAATCCGTTCGAGGATATCTTTTGAAATAATCCCCTCTTTTTCGACCTTAGCAAACGCATTTCCCTGTTCATAAGGAATATCAAGGGTTTTTAGTATGATTTCGCACGCCTTTTCCCCGGTTAACTTTTCATCAACCGCATAAGCGCGAACCCTTGCATCCAAATCAAGGGAATACATATCGGGCAAAACCTTCACAATCATATTAATAACAAGTATCGCAAGATTTTCCTGGCTCGCTTCGAAATCAAACAGGTAGTCGTTTTCAATTCCTCCGGCGATAAGCCCGTACTCCACCAATACCTTAACCGACGGCCAGGCCCAGTGATCTTTGTTCGGATTCGGTTCATCAAAATCGACCAGCGTAATGCCTGCCCGTTTCAGCAATTTTTGATATTCCTGAAGGATTTCATCCGAAGATCCGGCGAGTTCTACGGGCGTAAGGCTGTTAAGATAGCAATACGCAGCCGTTATTCCCAATGCGTTCCCGCTCGTTATGCTCACAGGCATCCGTCCGGCGCTTGTTGATGCCAGCGAGGAAAATGACGCTTTTTTCCCGACCATCATTAAATTGTCATAGTTCTGCGCGATAAAACACTCAAGCGGGATTGAATAAACTTTGGGCGAGCCGATTATGTAAGAATATTCCTCGGAGAACTCCGGGCTTACAAATTTTTCCCCGTCAATGGGAGCAGAAGCAAGTACAATTTTAGTACGAAAATTACGGTTTTCGAGCACATCCTCGACAGTAAGCCGGTATCTGCCGCTGAAATGACGGTATTCCGGTATGTAAAAGCTTGAAGCACCCGCTACAAACGAACTGTTCTCGAACGGAACAAAAGTGTATTGCAGAAAAGCCGTCAATGTTTTAGCTTCGGCAAGCGCATCCTTCAGATCGGCTTCCATCGCCGAAGGATCATCAACATTAACCTGCCTCATTTTTATTCCGCTGATCAACATATTGTCATCAGGCTGTCGGACAAAACTGAGATTCGGTATCTTTGTTTTCTTGCTGACCCTCTCATACTGTTCCAGAACCTGCCGGAAATCATTCACGTTCTGGATCTGCTTCCTTATGCTTTCGATATCTTCCCATTTCACATTGGAGATTATAAAATTGTAGTGAACCGGCATATAGGCATTTGGGACGCCAATATCGCCCGAGCCCGTATAATACGGTACGTTGCAAACCTCCAAAAACTTCCCGTCCTCGGTTGCATCAATAAAGAAAGACGCTTTTATTTGTCTTTTTCCGCCGTTATAATAAACAGATGCGCTCTCGACTGTATTTCCATCGGTCTGTGCCGATAAAATGCCGGCATTGTAGAAAATATCAAGATTTGATTCTCTTTCTAGTTTTTGGATAACTGTATGTATGTAATCCTCAACGGAAAAATTTCCCCCGGTATCTCCGAAAAGCTCGGTATAAATACCCGTGTTCAGTTTAATTTTTTCACCGTTTATGGTCGCATAGTCGGGTGTTGTATATGTAATAAGCCCGGACTTTATATAGCTTCCGGGATCAATGTCCTCAGTGACAAGGAGCGTTTTCAGCCCCATTCTGGCGCCGGCCAGGGCTGCGGCTATACCTTCCGGTTCTGTTCCGAACACAACAAGGGCATATTCGTCACGGCCCGCAGCGCCTTTCATTTTTTTTATCCTGTTTTCGAATTCATCGCCGGTAATAATGGGCCGGATTCCAAACCAGAAGGTTAAGAAAAACAAAACCACTACTATAATATTTCGGACACCGTTTTTCATCCTCATACTTCTACCTTTCAGCATATGAATGCCGGACGGTAATTAAACTTCGGAATTATTCTATTGTATAGCCGCCCCGTATCAAAAGGAAAGCCACGTCGGAAACCACCCGCAGGCCTCTTCCGTCCTTCCGCGAGGAAATAAGCAGATGCTGGTTTGTAACCGGCATGCCGTCGGTGAGGTCCTTCGCTGCCGTTACATCGGCAAGACCTCCCAATTCACCTGAAATCGCCAGTGTTTCACCGCTTCTTACAATAACTTCCGCACCGGCACCCAACAGTATCCTCTGTCCTTTAGCCGCTTCAACCACGGTGAAACCGCGCTCCAGTTCTTCAACCTTTTGAATAAGCTCCATATTCTGTTTTTCAAGGCTTTGAATTCTCATATAAGCCTCAATTATAAGGCTTGTCAAATCCGAAACGTCTGTCCTTAAATTATTGATAACCTGTTCGTCAACACTTCCTGAGCTTGTCCCGGTTGAAGGCCTGACTGACGACCCGCTTCCTATTTTCTGCGCAAGTTTCTGTATCTGCTCATCAACATAACTTTTCGTGACCAGCGGATCAAACTCGCTTCCGGGCTGCGCGGATGTAGAGGCGGCGTGCGCCGCTGTATAAGTTACGGTCACGCATACCAAAGCAATTGCAATAAATAGAATACGCCTGTTTTTATTCATCTTTTGTAGACCCCCTGCCATATCAAACTAAAGGTTTAATCAGCGGCCTTTATTGGAATTCTGTCCTGTCCGGAATCGCCTCTTATCAGATCCGTAAAAACGGACCGGCGATATGTATCGTTACTGCACAAACCGTGATTCAAGGCCGAAACTCGTGCTCAACGCTTCATTTACCTTTGCCATAAAAATATCGTCCAGATGTCCCGCTTTTTCCCTTAATCTTCTTTTATCAATTGTTCTTACCTGTTCCAGCAGGATTACCGAATCCTTGTTCAACCCGTACAAATCACCCGGTATTTCAATGTGCGTCGGTAGTTTTGCCTTGTCAAGCTTTGAAGTAATTGCCGATACGATTATGGTCGGGCTGTACCTGTTTCCCACATCATTCTGAATAACCAGAACAGGCCTGATGCCGCCTTGTTCCGAGCCTATCACAGGACTCAAATCCGCATAGAAGATATCGCCTCTCCTGATTTCCACATTGTTCACTCCCTGTATCGGATTTGACCCCACAGATATTCCCTTATAATTTCATTATATTTTTTATAGTCAACCCCGTCAAATTAAATGTCCGTTACATGCAGGTCTTTCTATTCCTGTATATAATTAAGTATTGCAATATTGTATTTAATTCATACATCTTACTTTCAATTTCCCCAAACCGCTAGATCAGATAGTTTACCACTTTTACAACCTCTCCGTTTTTGATATACACCCTCGGAATTCGTTTTCCGATAAGGCATACCACTTCATAATTAATCGTGTTTGTAAGGTTAGCTATCTCATCGGCCGTGATGGACTTGCCGCCCTGGGACCCGATTAGTACAGCTTCGTCGCCCGTCTTAACGGACTGCTTTATATCCGTTACATCGACCATGCATTGATCCATGCAAATGTTGCCGATTACCGGCGCATATTCGCCGTTAATCAGTACCCTTCCCCTGTTCGACAGCAGCCTTGAATAACCGTCCGCATAACCGATGGGCAGTGTGGCAATCGTTGTCTTTCGTTTGGTTACATAGGTACGGCCGTAGCTCACCGGAACATTGGCTTCTACATCCTTAACGAGTATGACATTGGCTTTCAGCTCCATCGCAGGCTTAAGATCAATGGCCGTTTTTTTCAACTGTTCGGACGGGTATAAACCGTAAAGAATTATACCCGGCCGGACCATTTGAAGATCAAGATTGGGATATTGCAATATTGCCGCACTGTTTGAAATATGTTTGACAGGTATAATAATCCCGATTCGGTTCAGTTCGTTAACAATGCTCTCAAAGCGCTCGTACTGCATCATCGTATAACCGGGATCATCTTCATCGGCGGAAGAAAAATGACTGAACAGGCCTTCGATTACTATACCGGGAAGACTGCTTATTTGAACAACATCCTTAACCGCTTCGTAACCCGGTTTAAAACCGACACGCGTCATGCCCGTATCGATTTTTATATGGATACGGGCTTCCTTCCCCATTTTTACCGCAGCTTTTGACAGCGCTCCCGGCAGATCATGGCTGAATACCGTTTGCGTAATGTTATACCTGATTATTTCTTCAGCCCTGACCGGATCGGTATAGCTCAATACGAGTATCGGAACTTTAATCCCAAGCTCCCTTAGCTGTATTGCCTCATCAAGCATTGAAACTGCCAGCCGGCTTACCCCGTTTTCAAGAAGAGTCGGCACTGTTTCAATTACGCCGTGTCCATACGCGTCCGCTTTCACAACGGCCATTATTTCGGTCATCTTCCCGATACGCCGTTTAATTTGCCTTACGTTATACGCTATGTTGTCAAGGTTTATCTCGGCCCAAGCCCTGTTCATTTTACTATTCAAAAGCGATCCACCTTCCGTCTTCCGTGCAGGCCTGCGCATTTTTCAAAATATCCGCCGCAGCTTTCGGAATCAAACCGCAAAGTTCACCGGCAAGAAAACCCGGCTGCCCCGAATTCAATTCCGCCAGCATTTCCCCGCACCTGCCGTGAATAAACACACCAATCGCACAGGCTTTTTCATGATTTACGCCCTGTCCTATAAGGGAACCTATAATGCCGGCAAGTACATCCCCGGAACCGGCAACTGCCATTCCCGGATGCCCTGACGGATTAATGAAATATTCCCCGTTAGGGTTTGCTATAACGGTTCCGGCTCCTTTCAATACAACCGTTACGTTATATTTTGAACTGAAACCGAGTGCTTCGTCAATCCTGTTTTTTTGAATTTCTTCAACGGGCAGTCCGGTTAAACGCGAGAATTCGCCCGGATGCGGAGTAATAACTGTTGGAGCTTTTCTTTCAAGCAGTATATGCGGCTGTTTGGCAATTATATTCAGTGCATCCGCGTCAATCACAATGGGCTTGCGGCATTCAACAACAAAACTTCCGACCCAACTGGAAACCTGGGGTTTTGTCGAAAGCCCCGGACCTATTACCACAACGTCCATCGTATTTGAAATACATTTAAGGACTTCCAGGTTCTCAGGCATGATTAGGCCGTCGTCATCCTGCATCTGGAGGGTTATCGCTTCCGGTATCGCTGCATTGTATATAAATGCAAGTGATTTAGGAACCGCAAGGTAAACAAGCCCGCTTCCCATTTTGAATGCCGCTTTGGCAGCAAGTGTTCCCGAACCGCTCATTCCGGCGGAACCTGAAATAATCATCAGCTTTCCGAATGTTCCTTTATGCCCGTCGGCGGGCCTTTTGGGCAAAAAGCCGGCAACCGTCCTGCTGTCAATCAACTGCCCGTTCGGGTTTGCTTCGTTAACCGCTTCAGGCGGAATTCCAATATCGGCGATGGAAATATTCCCTGCGTAACCTGCGCCGGGATATTGGAAAAGGCCCGGCTTCGGCAGCGCAAAGGTAACCGTCTCGTCTGCTTTTATGGCCACACCGCATACCTGCCCGGTTCTCCCGTTTATGCCGGACGGGATATCAATAGAGAGCACTTTCGCGGTTCCGTTATTTACGGCCGTTATTGCCTTCGCGTTAAATCCGGTAATGTCGCCGTATATGCCTGTTCCGAAAATTCCGTCTATAACAAGATCCGATTCTTTTATCAATTTATGAAGTACCGGAAGATCATCTTCCCGATACAGGTAATTAATTTCGATACCCAATTGCTCAAGTATTCTGACGTAAATTTCCGGGTCGCCTTTTATTTCCCCGGCAGGTACCAGCGAAACCACAGCAACCTGGCAGCCCCACTGATGCAAATGGCGGGCTGCCGCAAAAGCATCGCCGCCATTGTTTCCCTTTCCCGCGATTACCACCGTCTTTTTATCCTGTAAGCGTTCACCGAGCATTTCCCTTGCTTTCTCGGCGACACGCTGCGCTGCCGTCTCCATAAGAACTACGCCCGGTATTTTATACTTATTGATAGCCAATTGATCAATCCTTTTCATTTGATCCGGATTCGCCATCTTCATGATTTTCCACCTCCGGCTTTAAAAACAGTTTATCGAGTTTAGTCAGTTCCTCGGCTCCAAGGAGGGTATGGAAGAACGCGTAAACATCCGTCCAATCCGTAGTGATGCTCTGTTTTAGGGTTTGAAGCTCCTTAAGCCTTTTTTTCAGGCTGTTTATTTCTTTTTCAATCCGCTGTTCCCTTTTTCTCGATTTGCGCATTACACTGTAAACAAGCCTTACAGTTTCTTCAAGCAGCTTAAAATTAGCGCGCCTGATTTCTTCCCTTTTTTCGTAAAGTTCTTCTTCCAGTTCCTCCGCCCGTTTGTTCAGTGCTTCTATTCTTTGCTTTGATTTCTGAAGCGTTAGTTTCGCGTTCTCATCGTTTTTATCGAAGGCTTCCGGTGTTAATGATATGATTGTATTGATAAGTTTCTTCTTTTCAGGATCTATATTGTTTTTTTCCTGGTAAAGCCCGGCTTCCTGTGCAAGAAGCTTGTTAAGAAAATCCTGGCGTTTTTTTACGGCGGCATTGATTGGTATAATCCGGAAAAGCCTGTTCCAGCGCTCATCCAGTGTCAGGATAGTAATATCATTCTTTTTCAGTGTGGCAATATCAAAATGTATTTGTTTTTTCCGGCTTAAAAAGCCCATTTTTGCTTTCCTCCACCGTCCGCTAAATAAAACCTGCTAAAATTAACTGCGCCAGCTAAAAACAATCGAAGAAACCCGCTGTAATTATATTAATACAGTAAATGCTATATAATCAAATATCGACATTTCCATATTTCAAAATTAACCGGCTTTCCGTCCGCACGCAGTAATACAAACCCGAATTAAAATTCCCGGACATCTTGATCATCGGTGTTTATTGCCGATAAAATTTATATATGATTTAGCCTGCTTTAAGCGCCTTTTATACGGCATTTAATTAAAACAGGAGGAAAAATGAAACTGAATTACATAACCGGCTTTGCAAAAAACGGCAATAATAAAATAAAACTTGGAGTAATGCTGATAGTTTTTTTCATTTTGCTTGTTACATTTGTCATCCTGGTTAATGCGATCCTGAACGCACCTTATGTTTACAATGGCGTTTATCTTGACGGAATACACATGGGAGGCCTGGACAAGCCTTCCCTGGAAAAATATATCAACAGCAGGTACGATAAAGATTTCTCTTCCATGGTTATAAGTATCTACCATAAGGATTATCCGCTGAAGGTAACCTTTAAGGACCTTAACATAAGCATAGACAGAGAAGCCATGGTCGATACGGTTTATAACTCAGGCAGGCGGGGAAATTTCATCAAAAGGCTCGTTGAAATATATAAGTTCAAAAAAAATCACCTGTATCTTGAAACGGAAGTCAGCATCGATATGGAAGCAATAAAAAGCATAGAAGACACGATATACTCCGAAACGTACACCCCCGCGGTTCCTCCCGCTTTGATACTTCTTGAAAACGAGGCTTATATCCGTTCCGGCTTAACCGGTCAAATGGTAAATAAGGAAAAATTGAGGGAACGGATACTTGCCCAGATTAAAAAACTGGAATCCGGGATTGTAATTGTTCCGGTAGATGAAATACCTCCGTCAAAAATCGATGCCGATTCGTTTTATGAAAAAATAGTCCAGGAACCGAAGGATGCGCGCATAGAAATTGAAAACGGCGAAGTTATGATTTTTCCCGAAGTTGTCGGAAGATCCATAGAGAAAAATGTCCTCCTGGCCTGTGTAGCCGAGGTTGAAAGCAAATCCGGCAAATACCTTTTTGAAAAGGAGCTTCCGGTTAAATTCATCAAACCCGCGGTAACAAAAGAAACTATTGAGCTGTCACTGTTTCGCGACGTGCTGTCCGTTTATGAAACAATATTTACAACTGACACGGATAACGACCGCAGCCGCTCGGTTAATATACGTCTTGCCGTTGAAGCGATAGACGGTACGATATTACTGCCGGGCGACAGTTTCTCGTTCAATGAAACTGTCGGCAAACGCACTGCTGACAAGGGATACCACATCGCGAACATTTACACTTCCGGCGGAATAGCCTCCGGCGTCGGCGGCGGTGTTTGCCAGGTGTCTTCCACACTATACAACGCAGCGCTTGAGGCAAATTTGAAAATTACCGAACGCAACCCGCATATGTATACCGTCCCGTATGTTCCTTTGGGAAGAGATGCTGCCGTTTCATACGGAACGGAGGATTTGAAATTTACAAACACTACAAACTGGCCCGTGAAAATAGAAGGAAGGGTTACGGGAGACAACAGGATACGGTTTACAATCCGTGGAACCAACGAACATCCTGATTTAAAGGTCTCAATTGTCCCGACGGTCCTTAAGACAATACCATATGACACAGAGTACGTTGAAGACGAATCAGTGGGGGAAGGTAGCAGCGTCATAAAGCAGAAAGGTATGGAAGGGGCAGTGGTTGACACGTTTTTTATACTGAGAAATAATCAAAATGTAATAAAAAATTACAAATTACATACGACTACATACAAGACGCTTACTGAAATTATTGCCGTTGCACCGGGGAATAAACCTTAAAATTGCACTTTTGGAGTTTTTCTATGCGAACATTTATTGCCGATCCGGAAAATAACGGTCAGCGCGTTGATCGTTTTATACAAAAAAAACTGTCCCGGCTTCCTTTCCCGCTGCTTGCCAAGACATTCCGAAAGCGTGATGTAAAGGTTAACGGGATCCGGGTTAAACAAAACCATATTATATTTGCCGGGGACAAAGTGGAACTGTATCTGCCGGACGACGCGCTTGAACCACACCCGGAAAACCTTACAATTCCTGTAATTTACGAAGACAAAAATATCGTGATTGTAAATAAACCGAGTGGAATAGCGGTAATAAGCGCAGCGGAGCCTTCCGTGGAAAAACATCTCGCACAGATTTATTCCAGTTCCGGCAAAGATGCTCCGCAAAAAGGGTTTCCGTCGCCGTGCCACAGGCTTGACCGCAACACCGGAGGACTCCTTCTTTTTGCGAAAAACCAGGCGTCGCTGGATATACTAATTGATAAATTTAAAAACAGGGAAATTGAAAAAAAGTACATATGCGTTGTTTGCGGCTGTCCCGAAAAGCCTTATATGGAGCTGGAAAGTTTCTTGGTAAAAGACCCGGAAAACAGCTTTGTTAAAGTTTATGACAAAAAAAGAGCAGGAGCCGTTCAAATTAAGACAAACTACAGGCTGCTTGAAACAACAGGCGAACTGTCTCTTCTCGAAGTCAGACCGATTACCGGAAGAACGCACCAGATAAGAGCCCATCTCGCCCATATAGGGTATCCTGTGCTCGGTGACGGTAAATACGGCAAAAACGCGGTCAACCGCAAATACGGTTTTAAACGGCAGCTTCTCTGGAGTACAGGCCTGACGTTTTTGTTTTCAACAGACGCATCAATTCTGAATTACCTGAACGGGATGTCTTTTTCTCTGCCCCATAACAGCCTCGATGAAATCCTTAAAACCGGGGAACTGGTTTCAAAATAAAACACCCGAACCAAGGCCTACGAGAATATTGTTCAAAACCTGCCTTTTGAACTATTGTACAATAGTTCTTCCGAGTAGCCCGTGATAATTATGCCAAAAACACAGCGGGTGGTTAATGGGTCGAGACATTGCTGCCGCGTTCCGGCTGGTACGCGGCTCTGGTTAAGGTGCTTGTTATGATACGGTCCAAAGGCCGAGGGCGGGATTTGAAATATAGAACCACTCGTCATCCCCTGATTTGAAGTACCCGTCAGTGATGCCCTCGGGTTTGTATTTAGACGCGGCTTCCTCGTAAGGCATATATTCGAAGCCGACCTGTTCGATTTCTTCTTTTGTCAGATGATTTACGGCATAAATAATTTTAAAACGGCCGTCCGATGAACCGTGAATTAAATGTGCGGCAGCGGACGGATTCTCCCTTAAATCGCGGTTCTTCCTGTACTGCTCAAGGATGTAGTCCCTGCCTTTATACCCGTATTTCCTTATCAGCCCGTCAATAACGTCGTCTTCACCGAACTTCCTTATTCCGGGCGCGAGGATAATTAATTCTCCTCCATCGGCCATCGCCATCCGTGTACGGTATATCGCTTTATTTCCAAGCCATGTGCTTTTGAATTCGAGCGGATCCAAATATACTACCGCTTTTTTTATCGGTTTATCCATCATGTTTAAATTTTTATTCCGGCTTAGTTCAACCGCTTTTTCAAACATCCTGCGGCCTCCGGCGAAAATTCCTTCTATTACAACTTCATCGTTTCTGACCGTGGTTACCGTCAGTATGTACGATATCGGCAGCTTGTCAAGGTAATGCTCCTGGGCGTAATCAAAGACTTTTCTTACCGGTGAATGATCTTTCCCCATCATCCGCTCCATGCCGTATACAGCCCCGAGCATATGACTTTTGTTAATCGTGTCTTTCCCGCCGCATCCTACCAGCACGTTTTTGGAGTAGTTTGCCATTCCGACGACCTCATGCGGAACTACCTGGCCTATCGAAAGTATAAGATCATACGATTTGTCAAGGATGCGTTTATTAACTTCAACAGGAATCGCTTCGTCGATAAGCCCTTCGGACACTTCCTTGACAAAATCCGACGGTACCTCGCCGATTTTAACTACGTCATCCCTCCACCGGTGCGGGATTATTTTATCATACGGGACAGCCCCTTCAAAAAAGACATCCGCTTCTTCCTTCGTCATCGGTTCATGCGTTCCCAATGCAGGCATAACATCTACCTGTACGGAGTCCTTAAGCATCGAATAAATCATCGCAGTTATTTTTCCTGCACCGGAATGCATCCGCGTTAAATCGGGCGGCAAAAGCAAAATCTTTTTTAATAGTATTCCGGGCCTTATCAAAACCTCACGAAGAACACTCTCAATCTCACTGTCCGTAACTCCGGCCTTGTCCTTCGCAATTACGAATATGTCCCTCATTGGCCTCTCCTTCCGAATCATTTTAAATATATCCGGGCAGAAGAGATAAACTGCCCGGATAATTTCAAATTACACCTTCTAGACCGTATAAGTTGAAGCCGATGTGCTTCCTCCGCGTCCGGTCCAGTTTGTATGGAAAAATTCCCCTCTCGGTCTGTCTACTCTTTCGTAAGTATGGGCACCGAAATAATCCCTCTGCGCCTGGAGCAGATTTGCCGGCAGCCATTCATTCCTGTAACCGTCAAAATAACAGAGCGCTGAAGTAAACGCGGGGACGGGAATCCCGTTCGTAACTGCCGCAGCAACAACTTTTCTCCAGCTTTCCTGCGCTTCTTCCACCTTTTCCTTAAAGAATGGATCCAATAGCAGGTTTGTAAGGTTCGGATTTTTATCAAAAGCTTCTTTTATTTTACCAAGGAATTTCGATCTGATAATACAGCCGCCACGCCACATCAAAGCTATTCCGCCGTAATTCAGGTTCCAGCCGTATGTTTTTGCTGCGGCACGCATAAGCGTATAACCCTGCGCATAAGATACTATTTTTGACGCATAAAGCGCTTTGCGGATATCCTCGATCATTTCGCTCCTGTTTCCTGTAAACCGTGGTTTAGGCCCCGCGAGCACTTTTGACGCATGGACCCGTTCTTCCTTCATTGCCGACAGGCAGCGCGAAAAGACGGCTTCCCCTATCAGCGTAAGCGGGACACCTTCATCCAATGCCGCTATCGCTGTCCATTTTCCTGTTCCCTTCTGTCCTGCCGTATCAAGAATTTTATCCACAAGCGGTTTTCCGTCTTCATCCTTATAAGCCAGTATATCGCGCGTAATTTCGATAAGATAGCTGTTCAATTCGCCATTGTTCCATTCATCAAAAACTTCATGCATTTCATCCGGGGTCATACCGAGAAGTTCCTTCATCATATGGTACGCTTCGCATATAAGCTGCATATCCCCGTATTCTATCCCGTTATGGACCATTTTTACAAAATGTCCCGCTCCGTTTTCTCCAACCCAGTCGCAGCATGGAGAGCCGTCATCCACCTTTGCGGCTATCGCCTGAAAGATAGGCTTCACATGCGGCCATGCTTCGGGAGAACCGCCGGGCATGAGGCTGGGTCCCCTAAGGGCGCCTTCTTCGCCGCCTGAAACACCCGTGCCGATATATAACAGGCCTTTTTCCTCAACATATTTTGTACGGCGGATTGTATCGGGGAAATGCGAATTTCCGCCGTCAATGATGATATCTCCTTTGTCAAGATACGGAATCAGCATATCGATAAAGTCATCAACCGGTTTTCCCGCTTTCACCATCAGCATTATTTTACGCGGTTTTTTTAATGAATCTACAAACTCCTGCAGTGAATACGTGCCGGTAATATTTTTGCCTTTCGCTCTCCCGTTAACAAAGGCGCTTACTTTTTCGACGGTACGGTTGAACACCGATACGGAAAAACCTTTGCTTTCCATATTCATTACAAGGTTTTCACCCATAACGGCCAGACCAATCAAACCAATATCCGATTTATTGTTCATATTACGTCCTCCCTGCATATTTCATACATCAAAATTTCTATCCCAAGAACCCGGTTGAAACTTTTTATCTTTTTACGCGGGCATTTCCCTGCCATATGCTCCATATCTGTTCTTCATCGGCAGGCTGGACATAATCCGTAAGAAATGTTGTAGCAGCGGCGCCGCATGCCCACGCGAACTGCAGCCATTTTTCCGGTTCCCAGGCTCTTAATATTGAATACAGCAAACCGCCGACAAAAGCATCCCCGCCGCCAATACGATCAAGAACATGAATTTCACGCGGCTCAACCACATGCCAGTTATCGCCTTCAAGCATTATTGCGCCCCACAGATGGCTGTTGGTGCTTATTACCTGGCGAAGAGTCGTGGCGTATACCGAAGGATTCGGAAATGTCTTTTTCACGGTTTTTATCATTTCCTTGAAGCTGTCAATCTTGCTTTTTATGTCCTTGCCTCCGGCTTCCGGCCCTTCAATACCGAAACAAAGCTGGAAATCTTCTTCATTCCCGACCAGAATATCGGATAATCCCGCTATTTCGGTGAAAATATCCCTTAGTTCCTTTTCGCGGTTTTCCCAGAATGACGCACGGTAATTCAGATCGAACGAAATTCTTGTGCCGTGTTTCTTTGCAGCCCTTGCCAGTTCAACGCAGAATTCACCCGTTTGGGGGGACAAAGCCGCAATAAGCCCGGACATATGCAGAATCTGAACGCCTTCTTTACCAAAGATCCTGTCAAGATCGAAATCTTTAACATTAAGTATCCTTCCGACCTCTCCGGCACGATCATTGTGAACTCTTGGACCTCTTACACCGAAACCGCAGTCGGCGATATTAAACTGATGACGGTAACCCCATGGACCGCCCTGGGGTACATCCTTCCCCTCATAATCCATATGGCGGCTCGCAAGGTTGTCCTTTATCATTCTTGCAATAGGGCTGTCTTTAACGAAATTTGTTAATACTTTCACGCGCATGCCCAAATATGCCGCAATGCTTGCAACATTAGTCTCAGCACTTGTAACATGCATTTTGAAAGTATCGCTGCAGTACACAGGCTGCCCGTCCAACGGTGTAATCCTTACTCCCATGCTGGTAGGGACCGCTATCGCGTACATCGAATTCTCACGTAATATCATTTTATATCCTCCTTTTGTCAGCCATACCTCAGCAGCATAAAAGAGCCGGGAAATGGCCGGTTTTTTTCATATTCATATACTATTTTACCTGATTTTAATTTGATAGGATATAATGGAAATTATTTTAACTTATTTACTCATTGTTTTGTTTGCATTTATTTGCTTTTTTCTTTTATTTTCAACGGAAAACGTACCGTGCGGCGGAAGAAATAAAAAACGCACAGAAACGGTGCGTTTATAAAATGTTTGCCGTTTATTTTATGCCATATATTTTTATATCCCCCGATGTTGTCGAAACATCAATCTTGCCGTCTCCGCTTCCCACCCGGCCTTTCAGTTCCCTTTCACCGGATGACGAAATGTTCATCGCAAAATCCTTGCAGTCAATGTTTCCCGATACTGTCTTTAAGTTAGCGGTAAACTCGGCACTTCCCGGTATTCCAAGTTTAATCTGTCCGGATATGCTTTTTGCGTTTATTTTATCAAATTCGTTTACAAAACTCACGTTAATACTGCCGGAAGTTGTATTTATTTCAGCCTCTTCAGCCGCCGTGTTCAATTCTGCGTCTCCTGAAACAGAGCTGAAATTCAGTTCTTTGGCTTCTAAAAAGTCAATATTTACGCTTCCCGAAGTTGTATTTATTTTTGCGATATCCGATATCACTTTATCAAAGCTGCAGCTTCCGGAGATCGAGCTTGCGGAAACGGTATGCTTCGCTTTTATCTCGGATATTGCCATGTTCCCCGAAGTCGTATTAAGCGTTATATCATTACCGGTTAACCGTTTTGCCGTTATATCCCCCGATATGCTTTTTATTTCAATATTCCGGTTCCAGTCTTCAGGTATAGCCACATCAAGTTTTGTATCCTCGCTGATTTTGAACCCTTTTTCTGCAGGATATACGATTCTGACCAAAGCTTCATTTCCGTTTTTTTCAACCTCCAGGTAAGGGATATTTTCTCTTTTAAATCCTACGACGTTTCCGTAAAAATGCGCTTCCACCCGGTCGGAATTATGTGTTGATATTTTTACTTCCGAACTTACCGAACGTATCGTTATTTTATCGACCCCGCCCGTTGCAACCTCACCTGTACTGTCAATATCATAACCAAATACGCTGTTTTTTGACGAGTTATCTGTCACGGTAAAGTTATATGCATCTTTTCCCCGGCCGTAAAAAGCAAAACCTCCGAAAGCTACGATAACTAATAATATAAACCCTATCATCGGCAGAATATTCTTTCCTCTTTCAACCATCGGGCAAATCCTCCTTAATCGGCTAAAGCAGTATCCTGGTTTATATTTATCATATCCGTGACTCTGCCGCAATAGACTTAATTAAACTCTAATCAAAATCTAATTCCGCATTCATTATTATCCGGACAGCCGGGTTTGCGTTTTCCGAAAGAGTTGATAAAGCAGCTTTTATGAATGCTCAATATGCTTAAAAACTCCCTTGGACGCCAGAAACAGCAGCGCCGTTACAATAAGATTCCAAAGCGCAATTATCAGGAAAGCAGCTTCCTTGCTTGCCAGCGCAAAATAAGCAATAGTGCCGAATAAAGTACCCGGAAGTAAAACTAAAAATGATACGAAAAGTTTTATGAACACTTGCATTGCCTTGCTGTGCACCGCGCCGAACAAGCGCCTGGATACAATGTCTCCGTAGATGTAGACAGCGCCGTACAGTGTATAGCTGATTATGCACAGAAAAATAACAACAATGCTTTTTTCAATAAATATATACGTTATTGTAAAGAGCAGGATACCGTCAAGAAAATTTTTAATATTCTCGGTAAGGGTTGTATACAGCAGCTTTTTCCCGTCAGGTTCGGGTATAAGAAAAATATACGGCCTTTCGATTTCCATCGGCCACTTCCCCTGAATAACAAAGAAGAAAAGCATGTAAGCGCTGAAAAACAGTATCATGAATATCTTTAATTCCGCCATCCCGGGCATTAAAAACTGGAACAGGATACCTGCCAGAACAATTATGAAACTTGATTTGTCAAAGAACAGAAAATAGCTTGCTTTCCTGTATTCAAGCATTTGCTTCTCGAAAATAGCCGCAGCGCCGCTTGCCGTGAATCCGGAGCGTATTTTCCTTGCGTTCTTTTTCCCGACAGCCGTGACATCACGGCCCTGTCTTTTCGCTTTTATCTTTAGTTCTATATACTCCGTGGCAGCAAGAACATCCTCGTAATAATCAAGATTGTTTTTATAAATGATAAGTAAAAATGCCGCTATAATGCCAAACAGGATCGCTATGCTGATGAAAAAAGCAGGGGTTATGCCGTAAACTGCAGCGGATGCTATCGTTGATAACTGCCCTATAACCGGGAACCACGAAAAAATACCGGAATTCAGGTACCTTATAATCGAATTCAGATAATCGTCCCCGGTGATTATGCTTATAAACAACCCGACAACAACCAAAGCTGCCAACGCGTCAATAATACGCTTTGCCATCATCCTGCCCGTCTTGCTTTTTGAAGTGTATATATACACAACCATGCCGATTATCGGGCTTAATAGCGAATAAAGAAGCGCTGTAAGCAGTATTATCCAGACTCCATACCTGGTAAGTATGAAATTGTTTTTTATATTCGGTATTTGGAATAACATGAACAGCACTATAAGAAGAGAAGTACCCATGTGCTTGATGAAACCGTACAAAAGAACTTTATTCTGATTAATCGGAGATGTAAAAACCAGGTTAACATCTGAAAACCTGAAATACGAGCTCCCTTTTTCAATTCCCTGCCTTAGACCGAAATAAACGAACAAAACAATAAGGGCGGTGAGTATAGCTTTAAACAACTCATTCGACCCATGCCTTACGGCGCCCGAAGGCATAACAATAACCAACAAAATAAAGCCGACCATTATAATACCGATTAAGATATAACCAATAAGCGCCAAGGGTTTGCTCGCAAGGCCGCGAATAATATTCTTCAGTTGTCTGCGGATGAGAAAAAACAGCGGACCCATAATCAGACTGCTCCTTCCGTAACGGCAAAAAAGATCTTTTCCAGAGATTCCGAGCCGTTTTCAAGTTCTTTCCGTGTTCTTGAAAGAACAATCTTTCCCTTGTTCATAACAAGCACCCTGTCCCAAACACCTTCGATACTGTCAATGATATGGGTGCTGATTAACACTGCGCAGCCTTTTTCCCTCAGCTCCAGAAATGTATCCTTAAGCTCTTTTATCGCTTTAGGATCAAGACCCACCATCGGTTCGTCAAACAGGACCATCTTCGGGTTTATTAACAGAGCGCAGCATATGCTGACCTTCTGCTGCATTCCCTTGGATAATTCCTTGCCGAGCATTTGCTTTTTATCGCCCATGTCAAACCGTGTAAGCAAATTCTCCGCATTTTCCATCCAGCTTTCATCAAGCCGGTATGCACGGGCGATAAATTCCATATGCTCCCACACGGTAAGGTATTCATACACAGCCGCAGTTTCGGGAACATACCCGAAAACCTTTTTCGAGTTCAGCGATTTGTTCGGCTCACCGTTTATTAATATTGTGCCGTCAAACTTTAAAAGTCCTGCTATTGACTTAATCGTAGTGCTTTTTCCCGCTCCGTTCGGGCCGAGCAGAACCCCGATTTCCCCGCTTTTTACCTCGAAACTGATATTGTCTACAGCCAGCACTTGATCATATCGCTTTGTCAGATCCTTTACAACAAGCATGTTTATGCGCCCTTTCATGGTAATTTCTGCATTAGTATACATTAATAGACCATATTTTTCAAGCGATATGCCTTCGTTTGTGAAAATAAAGCATACTTGAAGCGTACTGTTGGGTATGTGCTTTGTCGCATAAGGAAATGAAACACCCGAACCGGGACCCGCGGAAATTACGCCGAAAACCCATCGGGCAGCTCGGGTGATATCGATGACATATATTACATTTTCTCAGGTGCGTTGATTCCGATTATACTGAGCACATTTTTAATTACAACCCTCGTTGAATCCACAAGAAGAAGCCTTGCCTGCAGCAAATCGTCATCTTCGCCTTTAACCCTGCAGGCGTTGTAGAAACTGTGAAAATCCGAAGCGACATCAATAACGTATCGCGTAAGGCGGCTTGGTTCAAGCGTTTCAGCCGCTGCCGCCACTTCTTCGGGAAGCGCTGCGAGCCTTTTCATAAGGGCAAGCTCTTCGGGTTGCGTCAAAAGGTTGATTTTTATATCTTCTATCGCTTTCCTTTTTATGCCCTCTTCCTCTAATTTCCTCAAAATGCTGCATATTCTCGCATGCGCATACTGCACATAAAACACGGGATTATTGTTTGACTGCTCGACGGCCAAATCCAAATCAAAATCAAGGTGGCTTCCGGCAGTTTTCATATTAAAGAAAAACCTTGCCGCGTCTACCCCAACTTCATCAAGAAGGTCATCAAGCGATACCGCCCGTCCGGTTCTCTTTGACATTCTTTCAATTTCCCCGCCGCGGTACAGCCTTACCAACTGGAATATCACAATCTGAAGCTTCTCGGAGGGCACACCGATTGCTTCCATCGCGGCTTTCATTCTTTTTACATGTCCGTGATGATCAGCCCCCCAAAGGTTAATAACCCGGCTGAAACCTCTCTTTAAAAACTTGTTTCTGTGATATGCAATATCCGCAGCCATGTATGTCGGATACCCGTTCTGCCTGATCAATACTTCATCCTTTTCGAGGCCGGCTTTCTCTCCGCTAAGCCATACAGCCCCGTCTTTCTCAATGATGTATCCCCTCTGTTTCAAAATATCTATCGTTTCTTCTATTTCCCTATTTTCATACAGCGAACTTTCACTGAACCATACATCGTACTCTATGCCGTAACGTGAAAGACTGTCCTTTATCCGTTTCAGATTTTTAGGAAGCGCGTAATCGATAAGGGCTTTTTTCCTTTCGTCGGACGGCACCGATACGAGCTTATCCCCATACTGCGTGATATATTCTTTTACATGATCAATAATGTCTTCACCGTGGTATCCGTCCTCGGGAAAAGGCACTTTGTCTTCCCCGTATATCTGCTGAAGGTACCTTGCTTCAAGCGAAATACCGAATTTTTCTATCTGGTTCCCTGCATCATTAATATAAAACTCTCTTGTAACATCATATCCGGATTTCTCAAGTACACCGGCAATACAGTCGCCCAGCGCCCCGCCCCTTGCATTCCCCATATGAAGCGGTCCTGTCGGGTTTGCGCTGACAAATTCGACCATTACTTTTTCGCCGCGGCCTATATCAACTTCACCGTAATGCTCTTTCCTTTGATCTATAAGAGCAAGGTTTTCATACAGCCAGTCACTGTTCAAAAAGAAGTTTATGAACCCGGGACCTGCGCTTTCCGCACGGACAATATACGTATCCCGGCAATCGATCTCTTCGAGGATGACATGAGCAATCTGATTGGGCGCTTTTTTCGCCTGTTTCGCCAACTGCATCGCTATATTCGTGGAGAAATCGCCATGTGCCTCCTCCCTCGGTTTTTCAATCATAATCGGAGGAAGCTCAACATTAGGTAGTTTCCCTTTAGCTACAGCCGCAGAAACAGCGTTTTTTACAACGGTTTCTATCTGGTTTCTAATTTTTTCAAAAATACTGTACATTTAAAACATCCCCCGTGTTTTCAATATACCTTTACGTTCAGTGTAGTAAGGCTTTGCAGCCTGTTATTCACCTCAATAATGTATTCCACGCGGAACTGCCCGCCTTTGTCATCCAAACTGACATTCAAATCGAGTGCGGTTACTCCAAATTCAACTATACCGTTTCCCGTATCGCATCCCGAAGTGTGCCTGCAGCCTTTTTTAAAAAACATCAGGCTGCTAGCGGCTCCCGAACGGATCAGCATTATCGAATCGGGTTCTATTTTTATTATCGTGTTTGTCCCATCCAAGCCCGTAACAGGGCTCTCCGCATAACTTATATAATAGTGGTCGCCTTTTATGCAATAGAGACCTTCGGTAATCAGTTTCATTTCTTCTGCTTCTTTATCAGGTTGTTTTTTCCTGCTGTCAACCATTATCATTACATTTTTTTTGAGCATATTTATCCTCTTCCATTCTGTCTTCGCTACACAAGCACCTGATATTAAGCATGATAAAATGAAAACTCGTATTTATCGATATCAATGCGTTCCACATTACATACCTCTTCTTCAAGAATAAGGCTTCCAAGCTCTTTGAACTTGTCAACACTGTCGCTGGTATAGTAGCGGTATTGAACAGAAGAGGAGTCTGTCAGCAAATCCTCATTCAGCAGCATTTGTTCCAAAGCAGACGCTACTTCTTCGGCAGAATTAACCAGAACAATTTCCTGCCCGACCACTTTTCTTATCGTATCGGAAAGGAGAGGGTAATGTGTGCATCCAAGTACAAGTGTATCTATATTTTCCTTTAATAAATCCTTAAGGTATTCAAAAGCTATCATTCTTGCGATATCGTTGTCCCACCAGCCCTCTTCAACGAGGGGGACAAACAGCGGACATGGCTTCGCAAAGATTTTCGCTTCCGGGTTTCTTTGCTTGATCGCTTTGCTGTATATACTGCTTGCAATGGTATTAGGCGTGCCTATAATACCTATCCTTCCTGTCCTTGATTTTTTGATCGCCGCATCAGCGCCCGGATCAACCACTTCAAGAACAGGCACCTGAACTAAGTCTTTTATTTCCGGCAGAGCAACGGAACTTACCGTATTGCAGGCAACCACTATCAGCTTCACGTCCATCGAAAGCAAAAAGGCTATATCCTGCTTAGAGTATTTAATCACCGTTTCCTTTGACTTTGTACCATACGGCGTTCTTCCGCTGTCTCCGAAATATATAAGGCTTTCACCGGGCAGTTTCTTTTTGATCTCTTTCACAACCGTGAGCCCGCCGAGACCAGAATCGAAAACTCCTATTGGTCTGTTATCCATTATACTTCCCTTTCATATGACCTGCGGTTTTCTTTGAACCGCGTGAAAGCAAAATCAATCAGCCGGTCCAACAATTCACCGTACGGTATCCCGCAGGCTTCCCAAAGCTTCGGGTACATGCTTATACTGGTAAACCCCGGCATTGTGTTTATCTCATTAATATACACTTTGCCGGTGACTTTTTCAACAAAGAAGTCAACCCTTGCCAAACCGGAGCAATCCAGGGCTTTAAACGCTTCAACCGCGTAATTCCTTATCAATTGTACCGTTTGATCATCCAATTGCGCCGGTATTATTATCTCGGAAGCATTGTCAATATACTTTGCCTTATAATCATAGAACTCATTACATGGTACCACTTCACCCACGGTCGACGCAATAGGGGAATCATTGCCAAGAACAGCGCATTCTATTTCCCTGCCGTTAATGAATTCTTCAATAAGTATCCTTCTGTCATATTTACCGGCGATTAAAAGAGCTTTCAAAAGCTCTTCGGAATCGTTAACCTTCGAAACACCAACGGATGATCCGCAATTTGACGGTTTTACGAAACAGGGATAGCCGATTGTTTCTTCAGTGCGCTTTTGTATTTGCCGGATATTACCGTTTATTTCGGAGCGCAGCACCAAAAAGTATTTTCCCTGCGGTATCCCGGCACTTTCGAAAAGTATTTTGCTTGTAGCTTTGTCCATACCAACTGCGGAAGATAAAACTCCACAGCCGACATAAGGAATGCCTGCAAGCTCCAAAAGTCCCTGTATCGTTCCGTCTTCCCCGTTGCATCCATGCAATACGGGAAAAACAATGTCTATGTTTTTATCAAACTCAAGAAAAAAATCACGGATTGTCGGATAACCGCGTGAAATGGCTGCAAATGAAGCTTCCGGCCCGTCTTTTAATTCTTTAAGGGCAATGGCTTCCCATTTCCCCGAACCAATATCTGAATATTCGCCTGTATATCGAATCCATTTTCCCTCTTTCGTTATACCTATCGGGATTATATCGTATTTATCCTTGTCGAGGTTCTCAATGACGGATTGAGCGGAGACCCTTGACACTTCATGCTCGAAAGATTGACCCCCGAAAAGCACTGCTACGGTTTTTTTATTTTTCATATTATTTCTCTCCTCCAAAGAGAACGGCTTGCTATATCTTTTTTTGATTATACATGAAACA
Source organism: Clostridiaceae bacterium (assembly GCA_012516065.1). Lineage (GTDB taxonomy): Bacteria > Bacillota > Clostridia > DSM-8532 > DSM-8532 > DTU069. The sequence goes on along the minus strand of JAAYXD010000066.1, from coordinate 12,575 downwards.
AGGCCTGTTCACAAGAGCCGGCCCGTCTGCAAAACTGCCCGGGAAGCCGAAGAATGGCTTCCCGGTTATATAGAATTCCTTCGTTTATTCAAGTATCTCTTCTTCATAGTTTTCATAGGCGCCGGTTTCTTCATATTCGTCTTCCGGCATTACCGTCTCGCTTTTTTTCCGGTCAATCAGGGCCTCATTCCTCGGGAATTCGTTGTCAAAGCGAAAACCACCTTTAAATTCACTCTGTGTCTTTCCGTTTATTTGGAATTTCACCTTTTCAATATCTTTCAGCTCCGTTAAGGTATTAACAATTGAAAATATCGTCATTTCTTCCGCTTCTTTTCCTCCGGGATGATTGTCAACAAATTCTTTAGTCATATCGACAATTGCCGTACGATTTTCCAGCTTTACAGGCGATCTTAAAGACGCGCCTTGCGGTATTGTAGGTTTCAGTGTAGTATTAGACGGGCCTTTAACCAATTCCTTGACTAGCAGTGATGCCAATTGTTCGGTTCCCTGTTTTGCTTCGTTCATATCAACATAACGTATTTCTCTTACCAGCTTCGTACCGTCCTCATTGGAAAAGTAAAGGTGTACCTGCAGCTTTTCGTTAAGCTTTCTCGCATCCTCTTCCGATAAAAGAATGCTGCTTACCGGCCTGAGTTCCTCTTCTTCGATTTGATTTATTGCTTTATCCCTTGTTTTGAGGCAGCCGCTTACAACAAATACCAGCGCAATGCAAATAGCCGCAATAACAAATTTTTTCATCGCACAAAACCCCTCTCATATCTGTCTAACTATACCTATGCCTGACACCGGACAAATATACTATCGTATTATCAACAAAACAACACAAAACACCCGAGTAAAGCCGCGTACCCACCGGAACGCGGCAGCAATGTCTCGACCCGCGGTGCAGGACCCGCATAATAACACTAAAACCCAGCGGGTGGCTCGGGTGATTTCGGTGACGACAGGTTTGAAGGGACCAAGCATTATGCTTTCTTTACAAAAAAAGACATATCGGTTATTATAGATTCAGTTGGTTATGGTAATTATTCTCTGATGGGTAAGTACTATGAAAAGAAGAATAAACAATAAAAGAATGTTTGAGCTTATGAAAAAACACTGCCGTGGAAATTACAATCTTTTCGGGAGGGAACTGGGAGTTGATCCCGCCCACCTTTACCGTTTCCTGAACACCGGCGTCGGCGGCGGCAAGAAAATGCTTCTTGCGCTGATGAAATATTGTGAAAGACATAATCTAAACTTCTCTTATTATCTTGAATCCGATTAAGAAAACAACCTACGCGTTTCTCTTTTTATCACGCACGTATTCTATCATCCGTCTTCCCGCTACAGCGCCCTGACCGACCGCGACAGAAATCTGTTTAAAAACGCCCGTACAGTCGCCCGCGGCAAAAAGACCCTCTATATTCGTTTCCTGGTTTTCGTTAACGACAATTGCACGGTCTTTTGTTAATATCCCCATTTTCAACGCGAAATTTACCGTTGACGCGCTTCCGTAAGCAATAAAGATACCGTCCAGCGGGTATTCGGAACCGTCCTCAAATACTATTTTCTCCAGGAAATCGCCGCCTTCGAAAGCGCTTATCGGTTTCACGTTAATTTCAAACCTGCCCGCAAGTTCGGAAAGATCCGATGAAAATTCAGGGGTTTGTCCGTTTGTAAATATTGTTATGTCATTTGTTAACGGAATAAGTTCATTTGCCTCAAGCAGCGCAAAATCTTTATAACCGAGCACACCGACTTTTTTGCCCCGGAAGAAAAACCCGTCGCATGTCGTGCAATAGCTTATCCCCCTGCCCTCGAACTTGCTGATGTTTTTTATTTTTACGTCCGCCGTTTTCTGTCCTGCGGCTATAAGGACCGACAGCGCACGGTAATTCCCTTTCACAGTTTTTACAATAAAAACATCTTCTTTTTCTATTCCTATTACTTCTTCGACTAATATTTCGGCTCCCAAACGTAATGCCTGTTTTTCACCGTTTTCCAGAAGCTGTTTCCCTGGGATGGGATGAGGAACCCCGTAGTAGTTTTCAATCTCACCCGCTTTATGTAAAGCGCTGTCATTTAAGCCGATTACCAGGGTTTTTAAATTAGCCCTTACTGTGTACAGTGCCGCGGAGATTCCGGCGGGCCCTTTTCCAATAATTATTACATCGTACATCATTAACACCTCTTCGGATCATTGCATCCTGCAGACTTTTTCAACTGAAAAATTAATGCGGCATCGCGTTAAGCGGCGCAGAAAACCGCCGCGGCAAAGCAAAAACAGTCAGATTCAGGCTGCAGGCGCTGTCGGTTTCGCTCGTTATGCGTATTATAACATTCATTCAGGTATAATGTAAACGCGTTTTGCTTTATTCCTGTAACACAGGAAGCATCTTTTGCATAAAATGTGACTGTAATATTCCACAGAGGTGATCTCATGACTGATTTTTCGAACTATCTGCAGGGCCAGATAACCAAAAAGAAGATTGAAAAAGGCCTGGAAATACTCCATCGGGAATCTCCTGCCGAACTTAGAAGAAGGATCCAGAACGTTGATATCAACGAGGTACTTGCAAAACTCAACGAGTATGATAAAAACCGCCTTCGTGAGCTTGGGATAAATGTAGCCGAGTTAAAAGACCGGGTTTCTGAATCCGACATACAAAAAATACGCCAGGTTTTGGGCCGGGACGGGGATTTAATTATAAAAAAAATTCGTAATTTGCTGCAATGACGCATAATATTAAAACAAGGAAATAAGAAGGCTAAAAGGAGGTTTACGTCCAATGAGCCAGGGTATGGATGATAAAATACGGCAGCTTTCCGATATGCTCAGCAGCCGGGAAGCCCAGGACGGGATTCGCCGGTTGATTGGTTCATTCAGCAGTTCAAGTGGTGCCATGCCCGCGCAGTCGGATCAACATGCCGATGAGAGTGCATTACCCGATAGCTATGAAGACAACCCCGTTCAGTCACTGGATTTCGACTGGATTAGCAAGATACAGAGCGTACTAAGTCAGGCAAGCAATATACAGGATTCGAGAATAAACCTGCTTCGCTCGGTCCACCCGTTTTTAAATCAGAAAAGGAAAGAGCGCTGTGAAACCTGTATTAATATTTTAAGAATAGCCGATATTATAAAAGCGGTAACAAACAATAATGGGAGGTTATTGTAATGCAAGGCGTTAAAAATGAACTCTCCCGTATACCACTTCCAACCGACAAGGACGCAGATATAAAACATAAGCCGCCTTCTCTGCGCCCTACGGCAGGACTTTCAGATCTGAGAGATATTCTTCGCAAGATACAGATTGATGATATTATATTAATCGGCTTGATAATACTGCTTGCAACAGACGATGACTGCGACAATTTTCTCCTGGTTTTGCTTGTTTTTATCTTCCTTGCAGGATTCGACAAGCATCTTTTCCCGTTTTTATGAATTTACGGCACCGGCAAATAAAAACCGGCAGGCATTTATATGGGCGGACAGCGGCCGAACAGCCATTTTTCCGCTCTTCTTCCATTCATTTCATCGAAAAGCCGGAATAGTATTATTATAAAATGTACAAAATTTAGGTAGGGCTTATTAATGAAATAAGCTTTTTCTATTTTTCCGCAGGCCATGTTTTTTGGGAGTAAAGTTTTTATACGGCAGATTGGAAGCCAAATACCAAAGAAATGGGGGAAACTATGCGAAAGAAAAAAATAATCCGAGTATTTGCTGCGCTTGTTTTGGATTTTTGTTTTATATACACGGTATTTACCGACGGATTCCGCGATTTTTTCGGATATGGTCAGGCAGTTCTTTCCTATTACGGATCAAGGGGTACGGAAGTTATAAATATACAAAAAAAGTTAAGCCAATGGGGATATTATAAGGGAAAAATCGACGGTATTTTCGGATATCAGACATATAAAGCGGTAAGAGAATTCCAGTATAAAAATGGTTTAAAGGTTGACGGAATTGTCGGCCCGGAAACATTGTCCGCGCTCGGCCTGCCAACAGGCACGCAAGCGAGGAGTTGGGGCGGAGATTTAGAGCTGCTCGCGCGCCTTGTACACGGCGAAGCAAGAGGCGAACCATATATCGGCCAGGTTGCCGTAGCCGCCGTTGTACTGAACCGTGTCAAGGACAGCAGATTCCCGAACACAATCGCGGGTGTTATATACCAGCCGGGAGCTTTTGACGTTGTCACCGACGGACAGATTAATCTCGTTCCGAACAATACTGCCTATAAAGCGGCACGGGACGCCCTGAACGGCTGGGATCCGACATATGGCTGCATATATTATTACAACCCTGCCACCTCAACAAGCAAGTGGATATGGTCAAGACCAATTGTACTGACTATCGGGAAACATAATTTCGCCAAATAACTGATAAGGAAGTACAGAAAAAATAGAAAAACCGGAACGTCCGGTTTCCCTATTTGATGATGTCGGCTTTCTTTACGCCGGAACCAATCGAAATAACCCTTTCCACAGGAGGGTAGACATCCTCATACAGCATTACGGAGTCACCGTTTAAAACCCTGTAAACCTTAACGGACAAACCGTCCTTTCCCGGTTCAACCACTTTTTGTTCTTTTTCGGGCAGGGTATTGTCCTGTGAATATATTACGGGCGGAGTTATTCTTGTTTTTTCGGTTTTTATTTCCCCGGCTTTAAGTCCCGGTTTGCCGGCTACTGCGATAATCCATTCATTGTTTTCATTTACCTGGAACACTATTGCAATTTCATCAGCCGAATCATTCAGAAATTTCAGATCGCCTTCGTCTTCAAGGCTTACTTCAAAGCCCGCCTCAATCCCGGAAATGGGCTGGGCCGACGGCTTTCTCCACGTAACCTTGATATCCTCAAAAGGAAGTATTGCTTTATACAGCGCTGATGCGAGGATTGTATTCAAATCTTTCAACCCGGCAAATATCGGCATATCCTCCTTAAAAGATATTGTCCGGCCGGAGCCTATTATATAGTAATCCGTATGAGATGCCGCCTCTTTAAAATTCTCCGCTGTTCCCTCCGGAAGTTTTCCCCGTTCTACGGCATATATCTGCGTAAATCCGGCAAGTTCATCCGCTGTGTATTCAGGTTCTATCACATTAAACAAACCCGGGGTAGTGTCTTTTGATATTATAATTTCTTTCGATGTATCCGTTGTTATTTTCTCTTTTATGTATTCAAGCGTTTTCGAAGCATCGAGTTTAAAACCGTTTTGGTGTTCGTATACGGATAAACTGCCGTCGGATAAAGTGATCCCGGCATTGACCGGCTGTTGATAGAAAAAGTCTTCCATTTCCATTACAATGCTCTTCAGTTTCGCTTCGTTGTAATATACTTCGGGGATATACCCGCCCGTGTATCCGTCTGTTTTTCCGATCATCTGAAAATAGCGGTTCCCGAACCGGCCTTTTTCAACTTGCTCGAATAAGCCCTGTATATCAATCTGCAGTTCAAAACCTGTATACGGGATTTTTTCCTGTTTGCCGTCCGATTCAAAAATGAGTCCGCCTTTTTCAATAATCTCGCGGAAATGCCGTTCGAGAATGTCCTTTGCTTCGGATATATCGGCACCGCTGACGGAAATGCCCGCTATATCCAGGTAAACCTGCATCTCGGACGGGGGAAGCGATAAAAGCACCGCAGTCGGAACCATACATGCAACTATGATTTGTACTGCGAAAATGCAAAACCAGAATCTGAAGTTTTTAGACTTTAACACCAACACCAACCCCATATTAAATAAGGCCAGGATTATTCTCCCGGCCCGGTCTTACGCAAACAAACGGGAGCTTGTTGAGCATTCCCGTCATTTTTGGATCCGAAACTATGCTTCATTGTTCATTACAAGTTCGATAAGTTTTCCGCTTTGCTTCGCCCTGTCTATTATTTCATCGGTAATTATTTCACCCGCGTTAATTATCGTGTTGCCAAAGTTGTCCGTGATCTGCCTTGTGGCTTTTCTCCCTCTCAGATATTGGCGCTGCCTCTCTTCAAATAATTCCGCGGCACTGCTTCTGGTTTCATGTCTCTCAGCTTCCTGCCGCGCACCGCCGGAAATAGTGTATGCTGATTCTTCTGTTACCGGTTTCTGCGGTTCCTGCCAAAAGTCGCTTGATGTATATTCTTCCTCCAGCCCGGTCTGCGCGCTTTCCGTGTAAACAGCGGCTTCCGCTGCTGAAGCGGAGAAATTGAGCCCGATGCTTTCGGCTAATGAGGAAGGATCGTCGCAGAGCTTGTCATGGATATCATCTTCAACAACAAGCAGGGTTTTCCCGTACGTTATAACGGAGGATCTTGGTATTATGCGCACTTTTTTCTGCGTAATATCCGCAATATACTCAATTCCAACAATAAGGCAGCCGTTGTCGACATCGATGAATATATCCCCTGTTTCTCCTATAAGGCTGCCCTTTTTTGTTAATACCTTCGTTTCCTTCACTGTTATATTTTTCTGCAACAGTTCGATTGCTGCGGGAATTTTGCTTATATCGCTAATAGCTTCCGGATTCAGAATAGTCATCGCATATTCCCCGATGCCCAAAACATTTGCCGTTGGAATCACCCTTGTGCTAAGAGCCTGAATTCCGCTGTCTACCACGAAATAGTCTATTGTACCCTTCTCGGAATTAATAATTATATTTTTTACTTTTCCAACTTCATTGCCATCAGATATGCTGATTATCGGCAGCCCTATAATCTGTTGCGACTTTTTCATTCCCAGTAACCCCCTTATGGTTTTCCGGCCTGCTATGATACCCTGGTGCAAAGCTTATTTAGGAATACAGGCTTTGCATAATTTGTTCTTTCACCTCATTACCCAATAGATCATCAAATTCATCCATATAGGCTTGAAGTATTTCCGCAGCCAGTTCTGCTTGTCCGAAATTTTTATAAATAACGCATATATCCAAAACAATCCAGAACGCAACTTCGGTATCGGGTTTCATATCAAGAGCGTCTATATAGAGCGATGCAGCTTCCAGTTCTCTTCCTTCCAGCTTTAACAGAAATGCCCGATCAAGCAGTTCCTCCAAGCTTAATTGGACAGGTGACAGTTCAATGGAGTCCGTTACTGTGTCTAATCCCATTTTATCAATATTATCAGATGTGTCAACATTTTTTTCAGTGTTTTCCCCTTTTTCTACTAAATTATCCTGGGAAATTCCGTATATTTCGGATTTTTCTGTATCATAAGGAAATCCATGCTCCGCGGCTTCGTGCATTTCCTCCGCGTGCGGTTCTTCAAAAATGATCGTTTCAGTCTCCCGTTCTTCACTTGTTTCATAGGAATCTTCAGACATAATATCTTGTTCTTCACGGGCGGTGAATTCATCATCGGCACCGGCAGGAACTTCCGGTTCGCTTGCCAACGGCTCGGAACTTACGGGCATATACTCCGGTTCTGCTCCTTCAGCCGGTGATTCATGCGTACTTTCCCCTGTATATCCCGTTTCTTCAGCCGGTGCTTCCTGCATCGCATTCTCAGCAGGTTCCGTTTCTTCCGACGGCATTTCCTGCAAAATATCCCCTTCAGGTTCTTTCTCATCCATGTCTTTATCTTTTTTCAAAGAGAACTTGTTAATGAATATATTCTTTAAAACCGGCTCCTGCTGTTTTAAGTCATCAGCAGCCTGCGGCACGGAACCGGTGTTTTCATCCGTTTTCTTTTGCTTTTCAGCTTTTCTCTCTTTTCTTGCAGTCTTCCATTTCTCCCATTTTTCAGCCAGCTTATCCGATTTTTCTTTTGGAAGTATGGCTGCCACAAGCATCATAACAATGAAAATTAATGTTATGTATGCAAGAAGCGCAATAAAGAAAGCCAATACAAATTGCAATGCCCAGTCAACCGTTATAACCGAAACGATTTTAGGTAAAAACAGGCTTGCAATAAGGGCTATTATTGCGCTAATCAACAGGCCGATATGATACCTGCTATCCTTTAGATTATTCTGCCGGAAAATTATGTAAAGGATAACGGTGGTAATCAGTACAGCCAAAATTGAAACATATGTATACAAATGCATTTCTCAACACTCCTGTTTTATCCTTTGCAGTCCGTTATATCTAAAAGTATCTTCAAATACAATTATCGTGCAAATATTAAAATTTCTTTACAAAACATTATTCTGCGGTATCTTCGCTGCTTTTTCCGGCCTTGCCGGAAAAGTAATTATCAATTCCCGTCTTAATTGCTTTTGCTATTTTTATTTGATAGTTCTCATTTCTTAAATTCTGCTCTTCCTTTTTATTTGACAAAAACCCGCATTCAACAATAATCGTAGGGGTTTTTAAATCCCGCAGTATTACAATCGGCTCGCTTTTTACAAGGGCTTCGCGTTTGTTGGACGGATCGACTCCTTCGCGCAGCGCATTTTGCACATTAACGGCCAGAAGCCTGCTCTCTTCCGAATTCGGCGGGTAAAATACCTGTGCCCCGTAGTACTGGCTTTGGCCGAAATCGTTTAAATGAATGCTTACTACTATGTCCGCGCCGCTGTTATCCATTATTTCTTTCCTTCTTGTAAGATCCTGCTTCCTTTTATCAAAAATTTCGGTTGTACCTTCCCTGTAAACGAGTTTATCTTCCTCGCGCGTCATAATAACCTTATACCCCGCCGCCTCAAGCTGTTTTGCCAACAGTTTCGCGATGGCGAGGGAAAGATCTTTTTCTTTCACTCCCGAATAAGTGCTAACTTTTCCCGGGTCCTCGCCGCCGTGGCCGGCATCGACAATCACCGTACCCAGACTTGCTATTGACGAAGCAGGAGTTGCTTCCGCCTCATCACCCAGGTTTAAACTATACACCGCAATAGAAAGTAAAAATATCAGTATAATGAGAGTCAGATTGCTTTTTTTAACCAGCAGAATCATTGCACACCCCGTCCTTTGTTTCATTTGTACTAACATATTCAAGGAAGGGTTGGCAATATACTTAATAATTTTACTTGCGGCGATGGAATTTTTATTTTTTTATTTTTTGTTTCTTTTCATTTTTGCCCTTGATTTTATTGAATATTTTGAGTTTTTTCGTTATATAGAATTCATAGTGGCCGGCAAGATAACCCAATCCCGCAATGACAGGAATAACCAATAGAACAACATGGTAAGCCCACGTATCGTGTGATATTAATTTCGCCAGCCAGTAAAGCGGGCCGGTAAATGCCTGAAGGACACGCCTTTTTATCGTTAAATACTCTTTTGGGATAAATAAAACCACATCCGCAAAATAATACAGCAGTTGAATAATAAAAATAGGGACGGTCCCGATAAGGCCGTATAAAAAACCTTTATACGGAGGAGGATTTAAATTGTACTGGGGACGCTTCTCCCTGAAGGCAATATCGCTCATATTCGTATATATCAGTGAAAACATGATAAGGAAAATAACAATTGAGAAAATATAAATCCCTTTTTCAATATTTTCTTTTGCAATTCCGAATACAACTGATGAAAAAACCGCAAATATGATTAGCGAAACGAAGTAATCACCGGTTACCCTTAGCGCTCTTTTAATCTGTGAGCTGATTTTGTTATCCATTATCCGTTTCTCCTATCTTTCAAGTAGTTGCTTCCAGCCAATTCCTTTACATGTTTCTTAATTTCCGCGGCTACTTCCGCAACCTGCAGATAATTTTCATATTTTATGTTCTCATTTGTTACAACGGCCAGAGAAATAGTTATTATCGGAAACTTTTTCATCTGTCCTAATCGATTTTTCGTTATTATGTATCCGTTTTTCCTGTCTTTTTCATTATACAAATTAATGATTTTTTCGTCAAAATCCTCTATAATCAGCTTACATATTGCTTCATACTTGTCCCACGATGTAATGACAATAAAATCGTCCCCGCCGATATGGCCTATAAAATCATCCCGGTTTCCCGCCATCTGCACCGCGTCGCGGATAATATCGGCGGTCAGTTTGATTGCAGAATCGCCTTTCGCGAACCCGTAGACATCATTGAAAGACTTAAAATTATCGATATCGCCGTGAATGAATGCTACCTGCCTGTTATTCGCAAGCCTGTGGTTTAGCTCGGTTTGTATCTCAATATTTCCGCATAAACCCGTTAACGGGTTTGCAAGACGGTTCCTCTCAATTCTTACAAGCGTGTTTCTCACGCGGCTGACAAGTTCTCTGCTGGTAAACGGCTTTACGATATAATCGTCGGCCCCCATTTCCAAACCAATAAGTTTATCGTCTTCGCTGTCCTGCGCCGTAAGCATTATAATAGGTATAAGGTTATTGCTTTCGTCGGCGCGCAGTATCCTGCACACGTCAAACCCGCTGATGCCTGGCATAACTATGTCGAGTATTATCAAGTCAGGTTTTACCGCTGACACCATGTCGAGCCCTTCTTCTCCGGAATACGCCGAATAAACCTCATACCCTTCTTTTCTAAGAATATCGCATATCAGGCGCTGCATAAGCTCAGTATCTTCCACAACAAGTATTTTTTTATTGAACATTTCTCCATTCGCCTCAAGGCTGTTTTTATTCGGTATTACGCGGCCGCTGCCGGGTCAGTGCCGTAACACTTCTCTCTCTGTCTATATTTATATTATATTATAATTCTACTGCTTAAGATATACAATGGAAGTAAATATTTAGAACAACTAATGAATGATATGCCGTCTTTTGTATATGAAAATACGTATAAAAGTTCTATTCAGACCGCTATGTGCTTTTGTTTCTTTATGGCTTTGCTGAACCTGTTGGCATAACTTGACGCCACAAAAGAATCGGGTTTGATTTTTGCGTCTATTCCTATGCTTTCAAAGTACCCTACCATCTCGCGTATGAGCTTGCGTGTTTCGCCCCTGGTTCCGATATCTATATGAGCTTCAAGCCTGAACTCGAAATTCTTGTAATTTTCCGTCAGTTCGCACAGCGTATAAATTAAATGTTCATTCAGCCTGAAAACAACATCATATGTTATAAGGGTTTCCATTGATATTTTCTCTTTCAGGCTCGTGTACCTTTTGCGCTCAATCCTTTTTTCAACGCAGCACCATGCTCCCTGGCCAATCCTGTGTATATGGATTCCGGTAGCAAAACACGTATATCTTCCCTTAACCTGGGAATCGGTTCCTACCGCAAGCCTGTACCTGTTGTCGGGACTTGCCTTAATGAACCGTACAATATTTTCCAAAACATCTTCAAAGCTCATGTTTTTTTGCGTTGAATTAAAATAGCTCATATTTGCGCTGCCGGATCGTCCGTTCCGGCTGTCTGCAATCACCCCTGTGTTAAGGATTTATATATAAATCCTGTAAACTATAAATGAATTATAGCACTTTACGCGTGCCTGTACAAACAGAAGTTTCTTTCATCAATTACGACTTCTGGCACATTATTATTCGTTCTCAAAAAATGCTTTTTATATGTATCAGCGCAGACCGTGCGATTTACTTTTTTAAAGTCCGATTGTTTCGCCCGTGCGGCTTGATTCATATGCCGCTTTTACTATTTTAAGCGATTTGATTGCCTGTTCACCGTCAATCAGGAAACTTTTCCCTGTGATCAGGCAGCCGTAGTAATCCTCTATCAGCTTTTCATGGCTTAGCCCCCAATATGCAACGCTGCCTGAAACTTTGTCGGGATTTTGGATAAACTCTTCCTTCCCGTCGGAATAAGTTACATAAATACCGTCATTGAGCGTTATAACCGCGTTTTCGCAGTGCAGTTCCAAAAAAAGAGGGGAGTTCATTGTGTAACACAGGGATGCATAAAAAAGGCATTTCGCCCCATTTTTAAAACCGATCGTAATTTCGGCCGTATCTTCGACTTCAATTACACCTTTAAGCAGCCGCGTATCTATTGATGCTTTCAGCCAGTCCGCTTCACCTATAAACCATTGTATCAAATCAATACTGTGGAGCGCCTGGTTAATAAGAACGCCTCCGCCTTCCATGCTCCAGGTTCCTCTCCACTGCTCGCTTTTGTAATATTCTTCGTCCCTGTACCATGTTAAAAACGCTCTGCAGCCGATTATTCTGCCGGCCCGGCCGGAATCAAGAAATTGCTTGATCCAGATCGATGTCGGGTTATATCGGTTTTGGAAGCAAACACCGAGGCTTTTCCCGGTCGTTTTTGCCGTTTCTATTATTTTCTGCGCGTCATCTACATTGATAGCCAGGGGTTTTTCGAGCAGAACATGTTTACCGCTGTTCATCACATCTACAGCCATCCTGAAATGCAAATGATGAGGGGTGCATATATGAACTACATCAATATCCTTTCTTGTTAAAACATCACGATAATCCGTATACTGTTCGCAGTTATATTTTTCAGCCATCTCACCGGCTCTTGTTTCGTCAATATCCACTACGGCCTTTAATTTCGCGTAAGAGGATTTCACTAACGCATCCGCATGCGTTGGGAATACTCTTCCGCAGCCAATCACTGCAGCTGATAACACTTTTTCACCTTCATTTCCGGCATAAAAATCGGATTCCGCCGCCTGCAAGGGATAATGCTTAAAGCGCTCATCCATTTGTTTACATAGCTTTTCTTTAGTTAGTATTATATATTACATATAAAATGTCAATGATTTATATAT
>JAAYXD010000297.1 GCA_012516065.1 Clostridiaceae bacterium | reverse complement strand
TTGAAGGAGAGAAGAAGGTCGGAAATTTCTCCATAGCATTCGAAGATCTTACAGTTCCCATGGCAAGTTTACCAGTAACCGTTGTTCGTACTTATGACAGCCGCAACAAGCAAAAAGGCGACTTTGGAATAGGCTGGACAATGGCTTTAAAAGATATTAAAATTGATGAAAATTGTGCACCGGGTGAGCACTGGAAGCATGAAGCAAGCGGGGGAATACTGAACCGAAGGTATGATTTGTATGAAACAAAGGAACATACAATAAGTGTCACATATCCCGATGGAAGAGTTGATAAATTCGGTATTAAGGTATCTCCATCCTCTCAGCAATATGCACCGATACAGGCCACCACCGTAAGTTTTGTGCCAAAGGAAGGGACAAGTTCAAAGTTAGAGGCACTTGATATGCCGAATAACTGTATGGTGTATAATAATGGGCTGTATACTTATGATGTAGAATTATATGACCCTGACCGGTACAAACTTACTACGCAGGATGGAACTGTTTACGTAATAAATCAGAATAGCGGAGTGGAGAGTATTACGGACGCAAACGGCAATACTGTTACGTTCACCAGGGACGGAATAATACATTCTGCCGGTAATAGTGTAACCTTTAAAAGGGATAACCAGGGAAGGATAACTGAGATAATTGATCCGATGGGCAACAGTATTAAATATGAATATGACTTTTATGGTGATCTTGTTAAGGTGACGGATCAGGAGGGAAATTCCACAAGATTTACATACAATTCAAGCCATGGCTTAATAGATATAATTGATCCAAGGGGCGTGAAGGTTGCCCGAAACGAGTACGATGATGAGGGAAGGATAATTGCCCATATTGATGCCGAAGGCAACAGGATTGAGTTCAGCCGTGATATAAATGCGAAGCAGGAAATTGTAAAAGACCGTATGGGAAATATAACCGTTATTTCATACGATGACAGAGGCAATGTGCTTTCACAAACTGATGCCATGGGCAATACCACATCCTATACCTATGATGAAAGCGGAAATATGCTTACGGAAACGGATGCTCTCGGTAATACCACATCCTATACTTATGATTCAAATAATAATATTTTGAGCACCACAGACGCTATGGGCAACAAGACGGAATATACCTACAACAGCATGGGACAGTTGCTTACAGAAACGGATCCTATGGGAAATACAACTACGAACACATATGATGGAAACGGTCGATTAACCAGTATTACAGACTCGGAGGGAAGTACTGTTTCGTTTGCCTATGATTCTAAAGGCAACCTGGAAAAAATGACTGACCCCCGTGGAAATGTTACGAGTTTTACCTATGATTCTAATGGAAATATTCTAAGCAAAACCGATTCGGAAGGAAACACAACAACTTACACATATGATGCGATGGGAAATTGTCTGAGTGAGACTATAAAGAATGGGGACAAGACAATTACTACCTTGTATGAATATGATAATACAGGACAGCTTGTCAAGACTACAGATGCTTATGGATACTCAACCATTGTGGAGTATAATTCTATGGGAAAACAGTCTGCTACTATTGACAAGCTTGGAAGAAGAACGGAATACGTATATGATGTATTTGGAAATCTCGAACAGGTTGTATATCCTGACGGTACAGATGAAAAATATACTTATGATAAAGAGGGAAGAAGGCTTACATCAACTGACCGCGAAGGCAATACTACCCACTATTTGTATGATAAGCTTGGAAGGTTGATTAAAACTACCTATCCTGACGGTACCTTTAAAGAGACAGAATATGATGCCAACGGACAGGTAATCAGTGAGACCGATGAACTGGGCAATGTTACAAAGTATACTTATGACAAGCTGGGACGAAACACTTCTGTAACAGACGCATTAGGGAATACTACACTGTACGAATATGATAAAAACGGCAACGTAACAAAAATGACCGATGCAAAAGGCAATACAATTACCTATGAGTATGACTCAAGGGGCAATTGCATTAAAACTGTCTTTGAAGACGGATATTATATTCTTGCAGAGTATAACGAAAACGGTTTAAAGGTGTCGGAAACAGACCGGGCAGGTAACGTTACTAAATTTGAATATAATTCTATAGGTAAACTGACAAAAGTTATTGATGCAGAAGGCAACACAACGGAATATGAGTATGACAGTTTGGGAAATATGATATCCCAGACAGACGCCAATGGAAATACCACTACCTATGAATACGATCTGATGGGAAGGATGATAAAACGCACGTTGCCTCTTGGCATGTTTGAAACCTATACTTACGATGCAATAGGGAATATCAAGAGTATAACCGATTTTAATGGAAATACCACAACCTTTGAATATGATGAAAATAACCGTATGGTTAAAAAGGCCTTTTCTGACGGTACCGTAGAAGAATACACTTATACCTTGTCGGGACAGAGAAAGACAGTAAAAGACAGCCGGGGTACCACCTTATATGAATATGATACAAGGGGAAGACTTACAAAACAGGTTAATCACGATGGAATAACTCTGACATACACTTATGATGCTGTCGGGAATGTAAAAAGTGTTACTGTTCCCACAGGAACCACAACCTATACCTATGATGCCTTAAACAGGCTGTCAACTGTGACAGACCCTGATGGAGGCATTACAACATACGGTTATGACGAGGTAGGTAACAGGACGAAGGTCGTATATCCTAACGGAACAAAAGCAGAGTATACCTTTGATGACCTCAACCGTCTCATAAAGCTTGTAAACAGTAAGAACAACGAAGAGATAATATCATCTTATGTATACACACTAGGCCCTGTGGGGAATAGGATTAAGGTTGAAGAGAATACCGGAAGAGTTGTGGAGTATGAGTACGATAATACATACAAGCTGTTGAAGGAGACAATTAATCATCCGGAGCAGGGGATACGTGAAATAAGCTATACTTATGACGCAGTAGGAAACAGGCTTACTAAGTCAGACAATGGTGTTGTCACAAGTTATACATATGATAAAAACAATAGGCTTATTTCCGAGGGAGGCAATACTTATACCTATGACAAAAATGGAAATACCCTTTCAAAAACAGGGGCATCAGAGACAGTATCGTACACTTACGGATACAATAACAGACTTGTAAATGTAGTCACTACAAATGAGACAGGCACGTCAACGGTTGAGTATATATATGATGCAGATGGAATCAGAGTTGGAAAAATAGTTGACGGTACTAAAATCAGCAGATATACTGTAGATAAGAACAGGGATTATGCACAGGTATTGGAAGAAAGAGACGGGAACGGAAATCTCGTTGTAAGCTATGTATATGGAGATGACCTTATAAGTCAGAAGAGAGGAGAAAACACAAGCTATTACCATTATGACGGGCTTGGAAGCACAAGGGCTTTGACCGATACTCAGGGAGAAGTAACAGATACCTATACATACGAAGCTTTTGGAATGCTTATAGGTAAAACCGGAGATACGGTAAATGATTACCTATACACAGGAGAACAGTATGATCCCAATATAGGCTTCTATTACTTAAGGGCAAGATACATGGATCCTTCAACCGGCAGGTTTGTTACAGTGGATCCCTTTGAAGGAGTTATACAGGATCCCTACAG
>JAAYXD010000259.1 GCA_012516065.1 Clostridiaceae bacterium | reverse complement strand
TAATAAGGCTGGATGAATTAAGGGCGGCTCTTACAAGGCTTGGCTATGAGAGGCAGGCCCAGGTGGAGGCTCCGGGGGACTTTGCGATCCGAGGCGGAATTATAGACATATTCCCGCTTACGGAAGAGGCCCCGTACAGAATCGAGCTGTGGGGAGACGAGATTGATTCCATAAGGATATTTGATGTCAGCAGCCAGCGTTCCATCGAACAGGTGGATAAGCTGGTCATTTATCCTGCCGCCGAGATTATACCGGACGAAAAGCAGATTGCCGACGGGCTTGTACGGATAGAAGAGGACAAGGAGAAATATATAAAGAGCCTTTTGGACCAGAACAAGACAGAGGAAGCCGCAAGAATCCGAAGGATGATTGAGGAGTTCAGGGACAACCTGGAGACATTCCAGGGCATTATGGCATTGGAAAGCTATATAAACTATTTTTATGACAGGACCGTAAGCTTCTTTGATTATTTCGACGATTCGGACACCCTGTTTTTCTTAGATGAGCCGGGAAGGATAATCGAAAAGGGGGATGCCGTCGAAACGGAATTCCGCGAGGGCATGATCGGCAGGATCGAGAAAGGCTATATACTGCCGGGGCAGATGGATGTAATTTACGGATACAAGGATGTGCTGAACCTGCTGTCCAGGAAAAACACCCTGCTCATTAGCACCATGGAGCCGAGAATCGGCTATATCGTCCCCAGGAAGAAATACGATTTTACCGTCCAGGCGACGGCTTCATACCATAAGAATTTTGATATCCTGGTAAAGGACCTGGAGCATTGGAAGAAGAACAAGTACCGCATTATCCTTTTGTCCGGGTCAAGGACAAGGGCGAAGCGCCTGGCTGATGACCTGTTTGATTTCAATATAAATGCCTTCTACAGCGAGGATATGGACCGTGTCCTTCAGCCCGGCGAGATTATGGTTTCATACGGCAATTTAAGAAGGGGCTTCGAATATCCCCTCATTAAACTGGTTATCATATCGGAAAGCGATATCTTCGGAGCCGAAAGAAAGAAGCGGAAGAAAAAGAAATCCGCGTATGAAGGCAAGAAGATCCAAAGCTTTGCCGAGCTTACTCCCGGTGATTATGTAGTCCATGAAAATCATGGTGTCGGTATTTACAGGGGCATTGAGAAGATTGAAGTCGAGAAGGTCACAAAGGATTACATCAAGATAGAGTACGGCGACGGAGGCGTGTTGTATGTTCCTGCGACAGGCCTTGACCTGATTCAGAAGTATTCGGGCGTGGGTGACAGAAAGCCCAAGCTTAACAAGCTCAATTCCACCGAATGGAGGAACACCAAGGCAAGGGTCAGGGGAGCCGTTAAGGAGATTGCCAGGGATCTTGTGGATCTATACGCCAGCAGGAGGGAAAGGAAAGGATTTAAGTTCAGTCCCGACACCATATGGCAGAAGGAGTTTGAGGAAGCGTTTCCGTATGAGGAGACGGAGGATCAGCTTCGCGCCATTGAGGACACCAAGAGGGATATGGAAAGCGATAAAATCATGGACCGCCTGATATGCGGCGACGTAGGCTACGGCAAGACCGAGATTGCCATCAGGGCGGCGTTCAAGGCCGTGGCCGACGGAAAGCAGGTTGTATTCCTTGTGCCGACCACCATTCTTGCGCAGCAGCATTACAATACCCTTGTGCAGAGGATGATGGATTACCCGGTCAGCGTGGAAATGCTTTCGCGGTTCAGGACTGCGGCGGAGCAGAAAAAGATAGTCGAAAGGCTTAAGAAGGGGACCCTGGACATAGTGGTGGGGACCCACCGGGTGTTGTCCAAGGACGTATCATTTAAGAACCTCGGGCTTCTTATCATAGACGAGGAGCAGAGATTCGGTGTCGCCCATAAGGAGAAGATAAAGCAGCTTAAGAAGGACGTGGACGTTCTTACGCTTACCGCAACCCCGATACCCAGGACCCTGCACATGAGCCTTGTGGGAATAAGGGACATGAGCATACTGGACGAGCCGCCGGTGGACCGCATGCCGGTTCAGACCTATGTTCTTGAGAATAACGAGTAAATAATAAGGGAAGCCATAACCAGGGAGCTTGCCAGGGG
>JAAYXD010000065.1 GCA_012516065.1 Clostridiaceae bacterium | reverse complement strand
GAACAGAGCGCTGGTCTATTATAAAATGCAAGGCGGTATGTTTATATATAAGCCGGAGCTGAACCTTGCCGTAAATGTCCCCGCCGCTGTGAATTAATGCCCCGGGGTGAATAATTAAGGGCGTAGGGATATTATCCTCCGAATATAGAATATCCGGCTTATAAAAGCATATATGCCGAATAAACGGTTTTTTCAAGGAGGTTTTCGTATGAGAAAATTTGTATCGATTGCGGCGGTTTTTATGCTGCTCGCAGGATTAGTCACCCTGGCGACAAGCTGTACGGTGCCGTCCCGCGGAGGCGGCGGCGGTGGCGGAGTGTTAATCGGCGTTGCGATGCCGACAAAGTCGCTGCAGCGCTGGAACCAGGATGGTGAACACATGAAGAAACAGTTGGAGGCGGCAGGTTACAAGGTTGACCTTCAATATGCGGAAGACTCTGTTGAAACCCAGGTATCGCAGATTGAAAATATGATAACAAAAGGCGCAAAGGTTCTCGTTATTGCTTCAATTGACGGTGAAGCTCTGAAGGGAGTTCTTGAAGATGCGGCTAAAGAAGGCATCAAGGTAATCGCTTACGACCGTCTGATTAGAGGCACCGAGCATGTCGACTATTATGCGACGTTTGATAACTATAAAGTCGGCGCACTCCAGGGAAAATACATAGTTGAAGCCTTGGGGCTCGATAAGGGGGAAAAAGGTCCCTTCACATTGGAGGTATTCGGCGGCTCTCCTGATGACAATAACGCATATTTCGTTAATGACGGCGGTATGGATCAACTGCGGCCATACATAGAAAGCGGAGCACTGGTAATCAAGTCCGGACAGGTCGATATGGAACAAATTGCTATAAAGGCCTGGAAATCTGAAGGCGCCCAGGCAAGAATGGATAATCTGCTGACTGCTTATTATTCGGATGAAAATATCGATGCCATTTTGTCCCCGAATGACAGCATCGCAGCAGGAATTGTCGCGTCGCTTAAAGCGGCCGGGTACGGTTCCCCCGACAAACCGTTCCCGATTCTGACAGGACAGGACTGCGACATTACGAATGTGAAGTATTTAATCGCCGGAGAACAATCAATGTCCGTATTTAAGGATACAAGAACACTGGCCTCGAAAGTTGTCGGAATGGTGGATGCGCTCATGAAGGGAACCGAACCCGAGATCAATGACACGACGACATATGACAATGGTGTAAAGATTGTTCCTTCGTATTTGTGCGAGCCCGTATTTGCCAATGCCAGCAATTACAAGGAATTGCTGATTGATTCCGGCTATTATAAGGAAGAACAGTTGAAATAATACAGCGTGAGGGTTCTGCAGCGGAGCTTCTGCCGCTTCGCTGCAGCATCCTGTCCCGTATTTTATATCCTTATATTTTAAACATGAGGAGAAAAATATGTCCGAGATTATTCTTGATATGAGAAACATCACAAAAGTTTTTCCCGGCGTAAAGGCGCTGGACAATGTTAATCTTAAGGTAAGAAAAGGGGAAATACATGCGCTCGTCGGGGAGAATGGGGACGGTAAATCAACTCTGATGAATGTGCTCAGCGGCATTTACCCTTATGGCACATATTTGGGGGATATTTTCTTTGAGGGGAAAAAATGTGAATTCAAAAGCGTTCGCGACAGCGAAAAAGCGGGAATCGGTATAATACATCAGGAACTCGCGCTGAATCCTTATATGTCAATCGCCGAAAACATATTCCTTTGCAATGAGCGCTCTAAATACGGAATTATAAACTGGGACCGCACGTACCAGGAAGCCAGGAAGCTTATGGCAAAAGTAGGTTTGAAGGAAAAATACAATACGCTCGTTATGGATATCGGCGTCGGTAAACAGCAGCTTGTTGAAATAGCAAAAGCCCTTTCAAAAGACGTCAGGCTTTTAATCCTCGATGAACCCACCGCCGCATTAAACGACAGGGATTCCGATAACCTGCTTAATCTCCTGCTTGAATTGAACCAGCAGGGGCTTACGTGTATTATTATTTCGCATAAAATTCACGAAGTTACGCGGATAGCCGATCGGATTACGATTATTCGCGACGGTTCGATAATTGAAACGCTCGTAAAGGGAGTAGACGAGTTTTCGGAGAACAGGATAATTAAAGGCATGGTCGGAAGAGAACTTGTGAACCGTTTTCCCCCGAAAGAAAAGGCACATATCGGCGAGGTCGGGTTCGAAGTAAAGGACTGGGTGGTTTATGATCCTCTCGATGATGAAAGAATGCGTATCAAGCATGTGAGCTTTAATGTACGCAAAGGTGAAATCGTTGGTATCGCCGGGCTCATGGGAGCCGGCAGGACGGAGCTTGTCATGAGCCTGTTCGGAAGGGCTTACGGAAAAAAGATCAGCGGTACAATCCTTAAGGATGGAAAGAAGCTCGTGCTGAAAACAGTGCACGAGGCGATTAAGGCAGGAATTGCATATGCTACCGAGGATCGGAAAACGGCGGGTTTGATACTGATAGATGACATCAGGAGAAACATTACGCTGCCGCGCCTGGACAAGGTCAGCAGGAATTCCGTTATTGACGAGGGTCTTGAGGTAAAAATCGCGGAGGAACAAAGAAGGAAACTGAATATCAGGTCGTCGGGGGTTTATCAGAAAACGGGTAACTTGTCGGGAGGCAACCAGCAGAAGGTTGTGCTTAGCAAATGGATATTTTCGGAACCGGACGTGTTGTTTCTCGATGAACCGACGCGCGGAATTGACGTGGGAGCAAAATATGAGATTTATACAATAATCAATCAGCTTGCGTCCCAGGGAAAATGCATTGTTATGATATCATCCGAGCTGCCCGAGATTTTAGGAATATGTGACAGGATATACGTTATGAACGAAGGCAGCATTGTAGGTGAGATGAGCAGGGAAGAGGCTAGCCCGGAAAAAATAATGAAATGCATTCTGAATTCGACAGCCAACAAAGGTTAAGAGTAAGGAAAGGGTTGCAATATGGAAAGTATTAGGGATGTATTCAGGCATAATATACGGCAGTACGGAATGCTGATAGCGCTGATAGCAATTATGCTTATTTTCCAGATATTAACGGGCGGCATACTGTTAAGGCCGATTAACGTATCAAGGCTGATTTTCCAGAACAGTTATATTCTTATACTGGCCATCGGCATGATGCTGTGTATTTTAACGGGAGGTAATATCGACCTGTCCGTAGGCTCAATCGTAGCGATGGTCAGCGCGTCATCGGCATTATTCAGCGTAAAATTGGGATTGCCCGTCCCGCTTTCAATATTACTGTCGCTGATCATTGGGTTCCTCGCGGGAGTATGGCAGGGATTCTGGATCGCGTATGTTAAAATCCCGCCGTTTATTGTAACACTTGCGGGAATGCTGATCTTCAACGGCATAAACAATATTATTCTGAGCGGGAAAACCGTCCTGCTGCCGCAGTTGTACGTAACAATCGCGTCGGACAGCATACCCGATTTTATCGGTTCCGGAAGCAAGCTGCATATAACAACGATAGTAATCGGAATTATCTGCTCCGTGTTATACATAATAATGGAGCTTTTAAGCCGCGCGAAGAAAAAGAAATCCGGTTACGATACCGGGTCCGACAGTTTTTTCGCGGCGAAGATAATTGCCATTGCCTTAGTCATAAACTTATTCACATACTGGCTCGCAAGGGCTAATGGCCTTACATACGCCGTTATTCTGCTCGTTGTGCTTATTGCAGTATATACATTTATCACAAACAAAACGGTTGCGGGACGGCATATTTATGCGCTCGGCGGAAACGCTAAAGCCGCAGAACTATCAGGTATTAGTGTAAAAAGGGTGATGTTCTGGGTATACGCGAATATGGGTTTTTTGGCGGCCATCGCCGGAATTGTATTCGCGGGAAGGTTAAACTCAGCATCTCCAACCGCCGGAGACGGGTTTGAACTCGATGCGATTGCCGCGTGCTTCATAGGCGGAGCTTCGGCGACTGGAGGTGTCGGGACTATAATCGGCGCTATTATCGGCGGATTCATTATGGGTATTATGAATAACGGGATGTCAATCATGGGAGTGAGTACTTTCTGGCAAAACATCATAAAAGGGCTTGTTACAATCTTTGCCGTCGCCTTTGACGTATACTCTAAATCAAAGGCGAAAGCCGCCTGATCTGATCGAAAAGCTGCCTCTTACCTTAATTTTTATTATGCAAAGAGTTCAACTCTTTGCTTTTTTATTGTCAAAAAAATGCTATGTGAATTGCTATAAATTAATGTATAATGGAATTAATTTCTATTTGCTGCAAACAGGGGGCCGGACAGATGAATAATAATCAAAGCAGGCTGTTCGGATATATATTCGGTAACAAGTTAACAAGTCTGTTGTTCAGGGCGCTGACAATTATTCTGTTCATTATTCTCGCTGCGGCGTTTACAATTTCGATTACATATTCAATGATCCTGGAAGAAAATTTTTACAGGCGGACAGGAAACGGGGCAAAAAAAGAATACAGCAAAAATTTTCTTGTTGTCATGTACCAGACATCCGACGATTTCCTTAAAAAGTTTCGCGAAGGCATCTACAAAAAAGCGGAAGAAAAACATATCAGAATAGATTTTGTCAATGCTGAAAGCATTAATGAGGCAATAAACAAAATAAACACCGCTGTCGCTGCAAAGGTTGACGGTATAATCGCGCAGGGCATATACGATTCAGACTATATCCAGGCGATTAAAAAAGCGATTGAGAACGGAATTACCGTTGAATTTGTCTACACCGACGCATGGGGCATAGACAGGGCTTATTTTGTCGGTTATAACGCGTACGATTACGGGAAAATGGCATCACGCAGCGCAATCAAACAGCTTAATGATATGAGGGGCGACATCGCGCTTATGGTTCAAAGCGCTACTTACAATGAAAAGGATGTTACGGGCGGGCTGTTCATTGAAGGTTTCAAATCAATCGTCGACAAGTACCCGATGGTGAACCTCGTTGAAATCCTGCGGACAAGCTATGATATGTTCAGTGCTGAAGACATAACCTATGATATTTTAAGCAGGTATCCCGATATCGACGTGATAGTCTGCACGAGCGAGAGGGATTCGTTCGGGGTCGCACAGGTAGTTATCGATTTGAACCGGGTCGGTGATATCAAAATAATCGGGGCTGGCGTTTCGGAAGAAATCATTAAGTACATTGAACTTGAGGTTATCGCGGCTTCCTTTGATATGAAGCCGGAACTTATGAGCCAGTTATGCATCGAGAATCTGGCCGGCGACAGGGTGAGCGGCGATTATTTCGAAACGCCGATAGAAGCGGTAACCCGCAGCAATGTTCACAGGTATAAAAAATAACAGGAAAGGTCATGAAAAATAAAATGAAGTTATCATTGAACACGATTCGGAAAAAAATGCTGTTTTATTTTCTCATGTCGATTGCCCTTGTAAGCTCGGTAAGCGTTTATTTGTCGATTAATTCGAACAAATTTTTCAGGAAGATAGACGCGATGTTTTTATCAAGCGTCCTGCTTGAAGACATGCAGAATTATCTCGCCGAATCGGAAAAAAACCTCGCTCTTTTTATTAGGACAAAGGATTCCGACAGCAAGAACAATTACCAGCTAAACGCAGATCTTTTGAATGAAAACGCGGAAAAACTGAAAAATATACTGCTTGCGGATGATTATAACATAGAAAGGCTTACGAACCTCATTGACACGTTTACCAAAAACGCCGAGGAAGCGATATACGCAAAACAGGGGCGTGACGCGAACACAATGCGTGAAAAATATAATTATGTCCATCAGGTCGGAAAATATATCATGGAAGAAATACAGTGGCTTAACCTGCAGCAGTTGAAGCAGAATACGGAGTATTATTCCGCCCTCGCGCGGAACAATATAATCGTCCAAAAGGCCAATTTTGTTATGATTGTTGATATTCTTGTCCTTTCCTGCATAATTATTTTTTATATCACATATAAAATGACCGATCCGATAATGAAGCTTTCCCAGTCAGCGGAAGAGATATCCAAAGGCAATTTCGACGTGGATGAAGTTATAGTTACGAGCGAAGACGAAATCAAGATTATGGCCGAAGCGTTCAACAAGATGAAATCGAGCGTGAGGAACTATATTGAGGAACTGCACAATAAATCCGAAATTGAATCGAAACTGATGGAAAAGGAAATGCAGAACCTTAAGATGCAAACCCTTTTAAACAACGCGGAACTTCAGTCGCTTCAGTCGCAGATCAACCCGCATTTCCTGTTCAACACGCTCAATGCCGGAGTGCAGCTTGCAATGATGGAAGAAGCGGAGCGCACATCATGCTTTCTTGAAAACCTCGCTGCAGTGTTCCGGTATAATGTGAGGCGCCTTGATAAGGAGGTTACGCTGAACGACGAAATGAACAGTGTGCGTGCTTATATTGACCTGATGAAAGTAAGGTTCGGGGACATGATTTCGTTCAGTGTTGACATCAAAGACGATGAGTTGCTGCAGCTTAATATGCCCCCGCTTATTCTCCAGCCTATCGTCGAAAACGCGTGTATCCACGGGATTGGAGAGAAAGAAGAAGGCGGAAATATTGACATTCGCGTTTTCAGGGATGAAAAGGACGGGCTGATTGAAATTGTTGACAACGGCGTAGGCATGGATAAAGAAGTGATTGACGGCATTCTCGGCAAAGCGTCGGCAGAGGAAACGATGCCGGAGAAACCAAAGAAAGGCCATACTACGGGGATAGGAATTACGAACGTGATACAGCGGCTCAGGCTTTATTACAGGAAGGATGATATTATCGATATTTCAAGCGTAAAAGGGAAAGGCACCAGAGTTGTTATCAGGATTCCGGCTCAGGAGGGGAAAACATGTACAAGCTGATGATTGTTGATGATGAGCAGATAGTTATTGACGCGATTACGCATATCATTAATAAGAACATCAGTGATGTCGAGATCGCAGCGTTCGCGAAAAACGGCCGGGATGCTATTGAAAAGGCGAGAGCGACCCATCCCGATATCATTCTGATGGACATACGCATGCCCGGGATAAACGGCATTGATGCGATTGCCGAAATACGGAAATTTTACCCTGACATAAAGTTTGCGATCATATCGGCATATGAACAGTTTGAATTCGCGAAGCAGGCTATGGAATTCGGAGTGGAACATTACATATTAAAGCCGATCAACAGGACCGTTCTGATCAACACAATTAACAAAATGGCGCGCCAGATCGATCAGCAGAAAGAAGAGAAAAAAAAAGAGCTTGAAATAAGGGAAAAGCTTGAAAAAGTAATACCGTACCTGGAGCAGGGGTTCATTTATTCGATCCTGCTGAATACAGAGTTCGACGAGGAACTGGCAAGGTACATGGAAATTCTCGATATCGGTCATTCCGGCGGATATATTATGGTTATGCAGTTCGGCGACGGCGAGAAAGCGTCGGGGCTTTCGAACAGGATCGGTTCGTCAATAATCGGGCATGAAAATTATCCTTATGTCAGAGACATATTCAAATTCAAATGCGACTGTATTGTCGGCCCGGTCCTTGTCAATAAAATAATCGTATATGTCCCGTGCGATGAATTCAGGGATGAATATGAATTCAGGCTTCAGACGATTGAACTCGCGGAAGATATTTTAAACAGCATCCGGCGGAAAATGAAAATGGAATACTTTATAGGGATCGGCGGATATAAAAGGAATCACGAAATTATCCAATCGTATAACGAAGCCGTAAAAGCGTTAAGACACAACAGGGGGGAGCCGATATCGCACATTTTGGATATATGCGGTGAGCAGCCCGAATATGCGTATGATATCCAGGCCGCATCGAACCTCGTCGCAAAAATCGAGATGGGAGACAGTGAAGGAGCCGCGGCCGTATTTGCGAAAATCACGGACAGGATAAAAGGCATGACCGGGTTAGAGTTCAATATAAAGAAAAACCTTTTGATAGAATACATGGTAATTGTGCACAGGACGGCGGTGGAAGCGAAAGTGGAAGAGGATTATTGCCTGAAGTACAATGACTACATACAGGAAATGCTGCTGCAGGACAGCCTCGAGAATCTGATTTCATGGTGCATAAACCGCATAAAGCATATCACGCAGAAAATACGCAGCAAAGAGTCCGAAAAGGGCAGCGGCATTATCTGCAGGGCAAAAAAATATATAAGGGACAACTTCAAAGATGAAATCACACTTGAGGAGCTTTCAAGGAAACTGAATATAAGCCCGCAGTATTTCAGCAGGCTGTTCAAGGAAGAAACGGGCTATAATTTCATAGAATATCTTACGTTTGTCCGCATTGAACACAGCAAGAAGCTCATGGCTACGACTAATATGACAATCAAGGAAATATGCTACAGCGTCGGGTATGCGGATCCGAATTATTTCAGCCGGTTGTTCAAGAAAAACACGGGGATGTCTCCTACCGTATATATCGGAAATAACAGGTAAGAAAGGGGGTTGTGCCGTGGAAGAATCGATAAAGCGCGTGCTCCTGCCATTGATGGCTGTTATGATAGCATTCTCCTGCTGCGCGTGTGGCGGCAGCGAGACTTCGGGGCCCGGCGATGACGATAAAATTGTAATCGGCTTTGTAATCGAAGGGCTTGTTATTGAAAGATGGCAGAAAGACAGGGATATTTTTGTATCGAAGGCAAAGGAACTCGGCGCAGAGGTTATCGTACGAAACGCGAATGAGGATACCGACAGGCAGGTGGAACAGATATACGAGATTATCGACGAGGATATCGATGTTCTGTTAATTCTTCCGTATGACAAGGATGGTCTGACGCAGTGCATTAAAGCGGCAAAGAAAAAAGGAATCAAGGTCATTGCTTATGACAGGCTCATATTGAATGCCGATATAGATGCGTATGTCGCGTTCAACAGTGTCAAAGTAGGTGAGCTTATGGCAGGTGCGTTATATGAAAAGGTGCCCGAAGGGAATTACATAATTGTCAACGGTTCGCAGAAGGATAATAACAGCTACCTATTCAACAGCGGGTTCAAAATGGCTTTGAAAGAAGGGCTGGACAGCAGCCGCATACGGATAATCGCCGAAGTATGGGCGGATGACTGGAGAGAGAACGAGTCGTACAATACGGTCAGCCGGACTATAAGCGAAGGAAAGAAAATAGACGCAGTCATAGGCGGCAACGACCGGCTTGCCGAAGGCGCGCTGAAAGCTCTTTCGGAGAACAGGCTTGCCGATGGCGTTTATGTGGTAGGACATGACGCGGAGCTGTCGGCATGCCAGAGGATCGTAGAAGGACTGCAGCTTGCCACGGTATATAAGCCTATAAGGGTTCTCGCCGAAGGCGCCGCGGAACTGGCCGTGAAAATGGCGAAAGGAATTGAGATTGAATATGAGCATACGATTTTTGACGGGAAAAAAGAAGTCCCGTTTATACGGTACGAGCCCGTTCTCGTAACAAAGGAAAACATGATGGATACGGTAATCAAAGACGGGTTTCACACAATGGAGGAAGTATACCGGAATGTGCCGAGGGATCAATGGCCGCCGGCGGAATGAACTTAAACCGAACGTATATCAGATATCCGTACGGTCGGAGAACAAAACGCGGCGGCCATGAAACAAAATGGTGGTTTTATATATAAATAAAGCTGTTGTCCGGGTTCATCTTTTCCAATGTAAAAGCGGCTGTTTTGCCCATGCATTCCGCCTCATACTCACCCAGGAATCCTGTCACGTTAATTGCTCCCGATTCATCGGTAACATATTCTTTCGGCTTTGTCCACCATTCTTCTTTTATCAGTTTTCGTATTTCCTGGTATGCCGGTTTTTCGGAACCGTCTTTACGCAGGAAACCGGAAGGAGCATTCAGCCACTGCCCGTCCATGAAGTCCCAGTAAGTGATTGATTCAACAGCCGGATGCGAGAATAAAGTCTTGTAATGCGTTACCATTTCCGTTGCCTGGCGTTCTTCGCCGTCGGGTGTCGTGGGCCAGTCATCTACAACATAATCGTTCAAATCAACATACTCGCGGGGCATAAGATGGCCCGACAGGATGTTATTTTCAGTAAAATGGATAGGCAGCTTGAACCGTGAAAAACGTTCAATAACTTCAAGCGTTTTTTCAATACCCCAATACCCCTTATGCATATGAGACTGAATCCCGATGACATCTATCGGAATTCCCGCCTCAAGGCACCCTTCAATTAAAATATCGTACGATTCGGAGACATCAAAATCGTTTATCAGCAGGATTGCGTCGGGATTTGCCTTTTTAGCCGCGTGAAACACTTCGCGTACAAGCCGGATGCGTCCCATTTCCTTGCATATGCGCGTAATCCCGTTATCATATTTATCGAAAATCGGCATTATAACGACTTCATTAATTACATCCCAGATATCAATAATACCCGCGAAGTTCGAGACTTCCCGCCGTATCCGGTTTATCTGCGCCGTAAAAATATCGGCATTCGTCATTTCCAAAAGCCACGGAGCGGTTACGGTATGCCAGCAGAGCGGGTGCCCTTTGAGCTTACAGCCCCTGGAAACAAGCCATTCCGCGCCTTTCCTGACTCTTTTCGTGTCGGGCTGCCCCTTAAAAGGCTCAAACCTGCCCCA
Organism: Clostridiaceae bacterium; assembly: GCA_012516065.1. Classification (GTDB taxonomy): domain Bacteria; phylum Bacillota; class Clostridia; order DSM-8532; family DSM-8532; genus DTU069. Next base: position 5,934 of record JAAYXD010000065.1, on the reverse strand, counting down.
ATAGAAGGGCAACGTAGAGTAATTGAATATGTCAAGAAACTTCTCAATTACTTTTTCAAACAGTTCCTTTTGCGCGCCTTCAAGTTCGTTATTCGCGAGAGGGATAGCGTAAAACCCTGTACCCCCGAACAAAAACCCGTGCTTTGTTTGTTTGACGCTTACTTTCGTGTTTTTCAAAGGCTCGCCGTTTTTCCCGATAAACGTAATCTTTTTAGCCGACATCCTGTGGCCGTACTGGCTGTTCCCGACGTTTTCCATTGTCAAACATCTCCTTTTCCGATATATGATAGTATTATGTATTATTTACCCATAACAGAAAGTAAAAATCAACCGGCCGCTTATCATTTTTGTATTTCCCGCCCGCAAGGTTTTTCCACCGTGCTTGCATCAATTGACTAAATTTAGTAAAATAGAACATAAGTTCGAAGATGAACAGGCGTTTGCCAGGGTTTCAATGAGATTTTCGTTTTTTTAGCCTGTTTCGCACACACATGCAGTCTGATGCGTTGAAATTGCAAGGCAATTTCTCCCGCTGCTTTACAGGAAGGTATATATGGATAAATCGGAAGTGCTTGATATTTTTCACCCGGCGGTAAAGGAATGGTTTATAAACAATATAGGAACGCCGAGCCCTCCGCAGACAGAAGGCTGGCCGAAGATCCAATCGGGCAGAAATGTTTTGATCTCGGCTCCCACCGGGACGGGCAAAACATTGGCCGCTTTTCTCGAAAGCATTAACCGCCTGCTTGTAATGGGCCTTAAAGACGAGCTTCCTGATGGTGTTTTTATCCTGTATGTTTCGCCGCTTAAAGCATTGAATAATGATATAAATAAAAACCTTGAAATACCGTTCCAGGGAATACGGCGGATATTCGAAGAAAAAGGCGAGGCCTTTCCGGATATACGTAAGGCAGTCCGGACAGGCGACACGTCACAGCGTGAGAGAGCCCGGATGCTTAAAAAGCCTCCGCATATACTCATTACGACGCCCGAGTCGCTGTATTTGATGCTGTCTTCGCAAAAAGCAAGGGAAATACTGAAAAACGTGCATTACATGATTATTGATGAAATACATACGCTTCTCGGGACAAAAAGAGGGGTTCATCTCGCTTTATCAATGGAGCGGCTTGAAGCGCTCGCACAGCGGAAAATCGTCCGTATAGGCCTCTCGGCTACGGTAAACCCTTTGGATGCCGCGGCGCGTTATTTGGGCGGCCTGTACCGCACCGAAAATGGCTACAGGGAACGCCCCGTTGAAATTATTGCTCCCGCGATTGAACGCGGCAAGGAGCTGAAAATAAATGTACCGGTAGAGGATTACCGTGTTCTCGAGCAGGGATCAGTCTGGCCCGATATATACGCACTGCTTGTAAAACTCATCCGGGAGCACTGGTCAACCCTTGTTTTTGTGAACAACAGGGCAACCGCCGAAAAGGTAGCGGCAAACGTTAATTCCATCGCCGATGAAGAACTTTGCCGTCCGCATCACGGCAGCATATCAAGAAACAGAAGGTTGGAGACCGAAGAACTGTTCAAAACCGGCGAGTTAAAGTGTATAATTGCCACTTCCACTCTCGAACTGGGCATAGATGTGGGCAGTGTCGATTTTATTGTCCAGGTTTCATCCCCGCCTTCAGTTTCAGGCGGGCTTCAGCGTTTAGGCCGTGCCGGGCACCGCCTGTCCGCCGTATCAAAGGGAGTTATAATCCCGAAAACGCGCGGCGATCTGCTGAAATCCTGCTTCATCGCTGAAGAAATGCTTGATGCGCGAATTGAAAAAGAACGCATTCCGGTAAACTGTCTCGATATTCTCGCCCAGCATATTGTTTCGATGTGCTGTACGGAAAAGTGGTGCGAAAACGACATTTATAACCTTGTAAGACAGGCTTTTTCTTACCGGACCCTCCGTGAAGATGAGTTCAGAAAGGTTCTTGCGATGCTGGCGGGGGATTATGAGCATAAGGAAGACATCCCGGCAAAGCCGAGGATTATCTGGGACAGGCAGAATAAAACGGTAGAAGGCAGCCCTTACAGTAAAATGCTGGTTTTGTCAAGCAGCGGGACAATTCCCGACAGGGGCATGTTCCCTGTTTACCTCGAAGACTATAAAACGCGTGTCGGCGAGCTTGACGAGGAGTTTGTATTTGAATCGCGCATCGGAAACAAATTCATGCTCGGCAACACTCCATGGAGAATTACGAGGATTGAAAAGAACCGTGTTATTGTTGCGCCAACATCGGCAATCGGTGCGGCTGCGCCGTTCTGGAAGGGTGACGGGATCGGCATGCCCTATGAACAGGCTGTTGCTTTCGGTAAGTTCCTGAGGAATACGGCAGAACAGGTTGAAAACGATACCTTTATTGAGAATGCCCTAAAATCATCCGTGCTCGATGAAAAAGGCGCGCTGAATATAAGAAATTACCTTATCGATCAGGTTGAAGCAACAGGTGTCATATCGAATGACCGGCGTATTGTTGTCGAATATACAAGCGCAAACGAAAACGACAATAAAATTGTGATTCACGCCCATTTTGGGGGAAGGGTCAACAGCGTCCTTTCGATATTGTTTCAGGAAGCGCTCGATAAAAAAGTTGGCTGCAAGGCATATACGAGCCATACGAATGACGCAGTGCTGATTCATCTTTATGGCTATTTTGACGAGCTATCGGATATTTTTTCCCTTGTTTCATCTAAAAACGTGGAACAGGTTTTATTAAACGCGCTTCCGAGAACCTCGAGGTTTGCGCTGACCTTCCGGTATAACGCGTACCGTGCCCTTATGATGGGCATGCGAAAGCAAGGGCAGCGCCTTCCGCTGTGGGTGCAAAGGCTGCGCTCGGTGGATGCGATGGAAAACGCTCAGAAATACGTCGATCATCCGCTGATTATTGAAACAATGAGGGAATGCCTTGAAGATATCTTTGACATACCGAATACCATACGTGTGCTGAAGGATATCGAACAGGGGCATATTCAGGTGGTTGAGAAAAAAACGTGGTTTCCCTCGCCGTTTGCGTCGGAAATCCTGTTCCAGTTTGAGCAGGAGTTCCTTTATTTGGAAAAGGCCCCGCACCCGGGTCATACCGAGTACCCGGCGATATCAGGTCTTGATTCTCTAAATCTTTCGTACAGGGATGAAAAGCCCGGCGTATTGCTTCGTGACGAAGCGGTAGCGGAAATTGTGAAAAAGAATAATGCCGAATGGAGACTTGAACAGGTTAAATCGCCGAATGAACTGCATTCGTTTTTACTGATCTACGGGGATACGCCGAAGAGCGTCATCACCGGCCGATACGCGGAATGGCTTGAAGAGCTTGAAAAGCAGAACCGCGCTGTTGTAATTCCGTCGCCGGTGCCGAGAGTCATAGCCGCGGAAGAGGTTGGTCTGTACAGTGCGGCTGAAAACTATGAGTTCCCGGTTCCATCGTTGTCTTTTATTGACCGGGAGGGAGATGCGTGGACGGAAGAAGAGGCCATAACAAGAATAATTCGACGTTTCGCGAGGTATAACAGTCCATTTGACAGGAAGGAGCTTATCGAACGGTATCCGTTTTCCGGCACAAAGCTTGAAAAAATATTATCAAAACTGTCTTCCGACGGAACGATAGTCTATTCAGATCAGTATAAGAAATATTTTCACGCGGCCATTTACGACAGGGCAGCCCGTCTTACACTGAATATAGCGGTTGATGAAATAAAAGCCCGTGATCCTGCCGAACTTACTTATTTGCTGTATGAACGGCAAATTGCCGTAAAAGCCGTGGCAGCCGAAGAACAGTTGTATGAGGCGGTTATGCGGCTTGAAGGGTTGTACCTTCCTGCGGAAGCATGGGAAAGCATTGTTTTTCCGGCAAGAATAAACGGGTATTCTCCGGGGCTTCTTGATAAGCTTTGTTCGTCGGGAAGGATCGTTTGGCGCGTTAAGCCGGGTGAAGCAAAAAACCAGTTCAGGCTCGCCTGGTTCAGGGCAGAAAGCATTGATTTCGAGTCTGAGGATAATTCGAAATCACTTAATTTGTCCGAAAAAGAGAACAGCATATATACCCTTTTGCGAAAAAGGGGATCAGCCTTTACGCATGTCCTTACGTCATTATCGGGAATGCCCGCCGGAGAGCTGCTCGATATTCTCAAAGAGCTTGTACTGAAAGGTCTCATTGTAAATGATTCTTTTGCCCCGCTACGTTTCTTTTTGAACGAGGAAGCGTATGAAGCGTTGAATCCGATGCAGAAAGCCAGAAAAATCGCCGCAATGGTATCAGGAATGGAAATGGGAAGGTGGGAGCCGGCTTATCCTCCAAAACCGCTGTCGCTGCACGACTTTATCCGGCGCTGCGGGATAAGGTACGGCATGATCTCGAAAGAAATTATCGGACTGGAAGAAAGCCCGTATACATGGCCGGAAGTTTACGAAAAGCTTAAGCAGATGGAATACGCCGGGGAAATGAGGCGCGGATACTTTTTTACCGGCATATCCGGCATCCAGTTCATGCTTCCCGATGTATTGAATAAATTAGATGCGGTAAAATCGGAGTATTTCGTACTTAACGCGTCCGACCCGGCACAGCCCTACGGCCGTATTGTTCCGCACAGCGAGCAGGAACTTCCGTTTATGTGTATTCCGGGAACGGCAATTGTATTTTTCCGGGGCAGGCCTGTTATGCTGCTGGAACGGTACGGCGAAAAGATTACTTTCAGTCCGGATATAGATAATCTTTACGAACCTGTCCGGGAATTTAAAAACGCGTTCCAGGCGAAAAGGATCTGGCCTGACCGGAAAAGGGTTGCGGTAAAATATTGGCCTGAAGATCCGGAGCAAAAGGAAAAACTTAAGTCGGCGCTGGCTTCGGCCGGATTTATGCCCGAAATCGATAAAATGGTCCTTTGGCGCGCGGTGCAATAACACCCTGACTCCACAATAACATACCAACTCCACAAGACGAACCTGTTCTGCCCTGTAAAAGGGAGGCAATATTTGAGCCCGTTGGAATGTGGCTGCCCGAGAACTTCAGGAAGCCGGGAACTTCCGTATATGCCCAGGGAGTGGAAGTGCCGGCCGATTATTCCGGCGAAGTTCCGCCCGGGTTTGACCTGATTGATCTTCCGCCCTGCAAAATGATGGTCTTCCAGGGACAACCCTATGATGATGAGAAGTACGTCGAAGCCATAAGCAGCTTGTGGGAAGTTATGAAAAACTACAATCCTGAAATATACGGATTTAAGTGGGCGGATGAAGATGGCCCAAGAATCCAGCTTGCTCCGATGGGATACAGGGGTTATATTGAAGCAAGGCCGGTAAGGCAGATTAATGAATAATTAACGGGGTTATCTGATTAGTTTTAACCTTGGGCGAAGGCCGCCGGCCTTCGCCTGATATTTATATAATTGTGCAAAAACGGCATTTGCAAAAAATTATGAATTGTAGGAAAATATATACTGTGGTATATTTGGGTTGTAAAAAATTATCATGTATAAAAAAGAGAACTCATGACGATGAAGAAAAATTTATTAAATGAGATAGCGGAAAAGTATAATATTGAACTGCTTGTTTATTATGGAAGTTATGGCACTGAATTTTATAATAATGAAAGCGATATTGATATAGCTTTTCTTTCCGCTGAACAGCTATCAATTCAAGAGAAACTGGAACTCCTGGAGGATCTCATTCACTACCATAAAAAAAGTGAAATTGAGCTCGTTGATTTGAGAACGGCCGATCCTGTGCTCAAGCATGAAATAGCAGTCAATGGAAGGGTGCTGTACGAAAAAGAAGAAAATTTATTTGAAAGATATAGGTTGTTTTATATAAAAAGCATCCGCGAAAATATGTCCGTATTGGAAGACAGGATAGGAAACACAGCAGATTCGCCGGATGAAGCATTAACGGTTGATAATATAACAATATGCAAAAAACTTGATATTCTGATTAATTATTAT